>JAPOZO010000056.1 GCA_026706025.1 Candidatus Poribacteria bacterium | reverse complement strand
ATACCGTCAAATTCGTCTATTACAAGGATTACGCGCTGATCGCCCAAAAGCTTGGAAAAGTTTGTAAAGAATCTTTGCATTGAAAGGTGATCGGTTATCTCTGCGTTCTGCAAAAATTCCGTCAATGCTTCGGAAAAGATCTCTCCGCGCCTCGTAAAAACATTTCCTATCGCTTCGAGAAGATCCTCGTAGAGACCGTCGTAAAAAACTGACGGGGTGCAGTCTTCATATACCTCAAAGTTCAAGGGGATTGGGAAGTACTCAGGTTCTTCGTCTGCAAATACGTCTAAGGCGCGTTGGAAGAAAGTCGTTTTGCCGGTCTGCCGTGGCGCGAAGATAACGATATAACGCCCCTCTTTGACACGCATGACGAAATCGGCAAGTTCAGTCGCGCGGCTGACGACATAGTTTTTCTCTGGATGGACGGGGCCTTGCGTTCCGAAGCGTCGCATTTTTTCTCCAAACTGTAGCACTAAGATTTTTATTCGGTGCCAGTTTGGATAAGGATACCATCTGAGGCTTTGATTGTCAAGCGGTTTTGCATAGGCATCAGAGCCATTCAATTTTAAGAAATTATTGGATTTCACGTCTTTTTTTACAGAAGCCGGTGCGGTTGGAATGCAGATCGCATTTGGGCGAGTACGCCGCAAAACCGCACCTACCGGGCCTGGTGGTGAAGATTCGATCGGAAAATGGAGAATTGAATGGTTTTGCATAGGCCTTGAGGATTATTTATCTGTGAGTTGTTGTGTTACCTCCTTGAGCTGGTCGGTTAAAACTTTCTGAGAATCCGCTAACGCCTTGACGCTTTGCGGTGTGATGTCCACGACATCCTGTTTCTCGCTGACGGCGTTGTGCGCGACGGTGGTCTTCAGGATTTGGTGCGCCAATGTTATGAATTTCATCGCGTCTGTCTGTTTCTTTTCCTGAAAGATGCATTGTTTGGCGTAGCCGAGCAAAATTTCTAATTCCCTGAGAACGTTTTCGGAGATGCCGAGGCTTTCGCCTCGATACTCGTTGAAGTACTGTTCTCGGGTTTGATTGAAGAGGTCGCGATACTTATTTGGAAACCGCGGATGGGTAATGTTAAATCTGCGGAGTTGATTCGAAATCTCTTGCTTGGTCTCTTCAAAGTGTTCTTCCACTTCCGCTTGATGATCTAAACGACACTCTCTGTAGAATGAACGATAATCTTTTGTGTACCAGTCTTGTCGGATTTTTTCCTGAAGCGTGTCGCGGTCTTCCTCAAATTTTGTGTTAGCATCGGCACCATACATTTGGCTGTAGTCTTCCTTATACTCTTCAAGGATTTCGGCGACCTCTTCATCTCTCTTGCGTTTGGCTTCCAGAGTCTCACCCTCATAAACTTCCATAAATTCTTCTTGCGTAAATTCTTCAAATTCAGGGGGTGGTGGCAGGTCGTCTGCGAATTCTTCAAGGAATGCTTCAACGACTTCAGCACGCGTCATGAATCGTGCGAAGTATTTGACGGCAAATTGTTTGTGTTTTTCATCTAATTTCATGCGAGTTTTCTCCTTAAAAAAAGATACCAATTTTCTTAAAAAGATACCAAATGGTATCTTTTTTTGCTTTTTGATGATTTTCCAAAAATGGTTGATAACTTAGTCCCTGTGTAGGTTCACGGACATTTTTCTTTGATGTCCGGTTTAAAAAAAATGTTACCAAGAGGTTGGTTGTCGGTTGTCAGAGGAACAGTTTTCAGTACGATTTTTCTGCGAAAAATCTTTCAGTACTCAGTTCTCATTGGGGCGCAAGCTAACAGCGGACGTTCCGACAACCGTGTGAATGATACCTCCATCAAACAATTAGCACAAGTCGTTTATTTTTTTACTTAATATATTTTACAATATTTATAATAGCATATATAATTAAAGAATTCAAATTAATTTTTTATTTCCGTAAAACAACCTCGGCCCCCAGACCGAGACAGGCGGTTTCCTAACGCTTTACACTTTTGACTTCTGAACTGTGATTTTTCTGATGGCTATGATTCCCATGATAAGAGAACCCATCACAAGCAACTGAATACTGAAAATCCAGCCCTGACGACTCAGCAGTTCCCCGGGAACGCCCCTCTGTAGAAACTTCAACACCACTATCAGTATCTCATTTTCCACCAGAGATCTTATCAGAAAAATCAGAAACATCACAGAAATCACAGTTCAGACTTAATAGGACGAGAATGGCACGAAAAATCTCTAAATTGACACCCATGGGGCGGTTCCAAACCACACCTACCGGGCCTGGGGAAAATCAGGATTACCGATTCAAATAATTAAACTTCATGGAACCGCACTGGGAAACCTGAAAGAGAAAATCCAATAATTTATCTAAAACTAAATATTCCTGGGTTGCAGGTTGCAAAAAGTCTTGCATCTGAGAGGTCAATTAGGATATAATGCAGTTGTGTGAGACTTCCAAAATGACCAACCCTTAGAAAGGAGATTTTAATGACAGCTTTCAAGTTTCTTGGCAGCATTATCTGTTTACTGGCACTTATCTTATGCTCTCAAAATGTCCATGTTCAGCAGTCTTTGGCAGCAGATCAGCAGAAACCGAATAAAACGCCGCAGGTGTCCAAGGTTACTTTTCAACTTATTGAAAGTATACGGTTTGCGGATGGCACGATAGTGGAATCTATCGCTAAAGATGAGATTGACTCCCTTTGGGACCTGCCTATCCGTCTGGGTGAGAATGATCATATTGATGGCGTAACGCTCACGAAAACGAGGGACGATAAGGTTCATGTGCGAACCTGTAGAGAATATGATTCAGCACTTCAGCGTGACTACTACCCGAGTAGTAATTTTGATGTCAAGATGTCATTTTTTTTCAAGCATCCCTGTGGATTGCTCAACGCGCTTGAGAAGGCGAGTGCGCCGAAAAAAAGTTTTATCTCAGATGCCAAAGTGGGGGTCGTCAACTTAGAATTGCTCCCTTTCGAGATGTTTTGTGAAAATCTGGCATCTAAATCGAGTTGGGATGCCGACAGAGATTTAGAGACGACATACCAGCAAAAGATTGATAATCAAGAACTTGTCGTTACCGAAAAAAGTCAAAATGTTTTGAATGTTGAGGGGTTCGGTATGGGGCAAATGCTAAAGGAGATGGTGCGGGCTGACTTTAACGATGACGGTATTGAGGACGTTTTGCTATTTGAGTACCATCATGTTACAAAAGGCACATTCGCCTACGGTGGGATTATCGTCTTAACCCGTAAATCAATGAATGGAAAATTTGAATTGCTCCGACCCCTTGCGTCTCAGGAATCTGCTGGATTTCCATATTGGTTATAGTAAGTATGAATTTCCAAACACACTGCGCCCGTTATCTACAAAACATCCACCGCACGCAAACCAGCACCGAGGCAACCCCAGAACTCTCCCTATACCCGTACTTCCAAACCTTTCTTGAAGAAGTGTTCGTTGACTATTTTGGCAGAAGCACCGTCACGCTCACACAAGAACCGCGACAACTGGAGCAGATTGGGAGACCGGATTTTATTGCAATGGATGGGTTGCTGCCTGTCGGTTATATTGAAGCGGAAGCCTACGGTAGAGATTTGGACGCGCTCACAGGACACGCGGCAGCACAGAACGCGCGCTTCATCGAAAACCTCGATAACTTTATCCTCACCAATTTCGTCGATTTTCGGTTGTATGCGGATGGGGTGTTACGCGCAACAGCAAATATTGAGGATTCGCCTGAAAATTTAAAGCGACTACTGGAGCGGTTTCTGGACGCTGGACAGGTCGAAATCACCTCGCCAGAGGTACTCGCGAGATACCTCGCCAGACGGACACGCGAACTCCAGACACAGATTGCGACGACGCTCACTGATGAAAACAGCGAGATTTACGGGATGTTCTCGGCGTTCAAGGAACTGCTCATCTCTACGCTGACACCTGCCGATTTTGCGGATATGTACGCCCAAACCCTCGCTTACGGGTTGTTCGCCGCACGCTGCACACTGCCGAATGCGACCCACTTCTCACGACACACTGCTACCGATGCACTTCCGCGCTCAAATCCGTTTCTCGTCCAACTCTTTCATCACGTGGCATCCCCGACATTGGAGACGAACGTTACTTATATTCTGGACGATATCGCAGCACTTCTCCGAAACGTCCCGACAGAGATGCTCCGCACGGCGTTTGCTGCGAGAAACCATCTCGAAGATCCGGTGATCCATTTCTATGAGACCTTCCTCGCGGAATACGATCCGCAGCGACGCGTCGATCGCGGGGTCTACTATACACCACCACAGGTTATCTCCTATATCGTTCGGTCTGTGGATAGTCTCCTGAAAACAGAGCTGAACAGATCGGACGGTCTCGCCGATGACAACACGCTCATTCTTGATCCTGCGACTGGAACGGGTGGTTTTTTGTTGTCAGTGTTAGATCATGTCCGAGAATATGTAGCGGCGACCTATGGCACGGGGGAGTGGACGCAGTATGTTAACGCCCAACTGGTCAGACGGATTTTTGGGTTTGAACTGCTCGTCGCGCCGTATACGATCGCACACCTGAAGTTGAGCCTGTTCCTACAAGCACAAGGCTGGCGCGCCAATGAACGGCTCGGTATCTATCTCACGAATACTTTGGAGCAACCCGACGAGATGCAGCCTTCTATACCGTTTGCTGGGTTTATCTCGGATGAGGCAAACGCCGCGCTTTCGGTGAAACGGGACGAACCACTGCTCGCTATCCTTGGCAATCCGCCTTACCCACAAGATTCTTCAAATCCAAGCCGCGAGGGTGGAAAGTTAACTTTCATTGGTGAACTCATTGAAGATTACAGACAGGTAGATGGACAACCACTTGGTGATAAAAACTCAAAAGTGCTGCAATCAGATTACGTGAAATTTATTCGGTGGGCACAGTGGCGGATTGATAAAAATGGTGAAGGTGTTATCGGTTATATTGTCAATAATAGTTTCCTTGACGGACCTACTTTTCGTGGCATGCGGCAAAGTTTGCTTAATAGTTTTAACGCTATCTATCTGCTCAATCTACACGGTAGCAGCAGAGTAACGGAGGTTGTTCCTGAAGCGGAAAACGACGAAAATATCTTTGACATCTCGCAAGGTGTGTCTATTCTGTTATGTGTCAAAAAACGCGATAACTCTTCACCAGCAAAAATCTATTACGCCGATATGTGGGGACTCCGAGGGGAAAAATACAAAGTCCTGTCGAAAACTGATGTCCAAACCACTGAGTGGAGCGAACTCCAACCGACATCTCCCTACTATCTTTTTGTTCCACAGGCAATCGAAAAAAGATCAGAGTATGAGGCAGGATGGATAATTACCGACATCTTTAAGACAGACTCGGTTGGAATTGTTACCGGACGGGATAAATTAACACTGCACTGGACAGCGGAAAAACTACGCGAGATTGTAACCGACTTTGTTTCACTTTCTGTAGATGACGCGCGCAGGAAATATCAATTGCCAAAGGATAGCCAAGATTGGAAAATTCATCGCGCCCAAGCAGATATCCGTAATCATCCTGATGTTGAGCAGCACGTCCAGTCTATCCATTATCGACCACTTGACACACGGTGGACATATTACACAGGTCAGTCATCTGGATTTCATGGACGACCGCGCCCTGAAATTATGCGTCACATGCGGAAGGAAAATCTTGCCCTTTGTGTTCATCGTGGTATCAAGAGTCCTATATGGCAACATGCTTTGGTAGCTAATCAAATCAGCGAAAAAAGTTATATTTCAAACAGAGGTGAGCCCACTGCGCACGTGTTTCCGCTATACTTGTATCCGAATCCTGAAGAATTGGGACTCTCAACAGAACGGTCGCTCAATTTCAAACCCGACTTTCTCGCCGCGCTCTCGGAGACGTTGGGACTCCCACAGACTGCACCGTTTAACCTTCCTGAAGGCGTATCACCGGAGGAGATTCTCGCCTATATCTATGCAATCTTGTATAGTCCGACCTATCGCGAACGGTATTATGAGTTCCTGAAATACGATTTTCCGCGCATCCCATTACCAGAGGATATTGCGCAATTCCGTACACTCGCAACGTTGGGGCAGCGTTTGATTGACTCACATCTCTTGAAAGATGGATCGCGACTACAAGTCGCTCCTACAGGAAGAAGGGTTTCGGCGGTGCATCGGTTTGAAGGTGAAGGTGATGGCGTAGTCGAAAAAGCGCGCTATTTGGATGAACGGGTTTGGATCAATCCGACCCAGTATTTCACGGATGTCCCCACTGCGGTGTGGGAGTATGAGATTGGTGCGTATCAGGTGTGTGAGAAGTGGTTGCGGGATCGGAAGGGTGAGGAATTGGGGCGTGCGGATGTGCGGCGGTATCGTGCGATTTTGGTGGCTGTTGCGGAGACACTTGCGGTTATGGGTGAGATTGATGCGGTTTTATGGTAGGTTGAAGAGTTTCAAAATGAGAGAACTCTTAAAATCCGCGAAATCCGTGCCATCCGCGATTTGCGGCGTACTCGCCCAAATGCGATCTGCATTCAGACGAAAACGCCGTCCACAATCCTGTAAATCACTTGAATCCCATAAATCATGGTTCACATCGTAGGTTGGGTTGAGCGGTGAAAATCAAAAACCTTACAATGTATGCGATGAATTTCTGGCTTCGATGCCGCATCCGAATAGATAGTCATAACGAAACCCAACAACCAAACGCTGATGATCTGAGGATACTACGCGCTGGAGGCGTTAGCACACGCGCAACTTTTATTTGACAACTGAGAACAAATGTGATTTACTATTGCCAAAAGGAGTAAAGTCATGTTAAAAACTATTCTGTGTTTCTCTGCATGTTTGTATGCAATCGCGTTGCCGTCCCACGCTGCGTTAACAGATCAAGACCTTGATAAGATCCGTCTGATCATCCATGAGGCGAACGCGCCGATAAAAGCCGAAATCACGTCCGTAAAAGATGAACTTTCAAAAGAGATCGTGTCCGTAAAAGATGAACTTTCAAAGGAGATCGCGTCTACAAGAGAGGAGGTCTCATGGGTGCGAGGCAAATTTGAAGGGCTTGACAAGCAGATGACTTGGATAATGGTTCTCATCGGTGCTGTTATAGGTATCCCACAAATCATTATGATATGGCGTAGCAAGAAGGATCGGGCACAAGAACGAGAGCTTCAAGTGCTCAGAGAGGAAATAGAGGTGTTGAAACAACAGCGTATTGTAAATCCTTGAGATAATGCGCACATGCTTACCGCAAAAACTAAACCTTACACGAAAACACTCAAAGAGACGATGCGCCGAAAGTCGGAGATTCTCTCAAAAGCGCAGGCATTTTGGGAAGTTGGTATGACGGAAACGGCGCAACCGCTTTGGCTATTCGCTGCCACTTATGAAGAGTATATCGCCCCGATGCTTGATGCCTTGGGTCGTGAATTGGAGGGAGCACTGCATCGGATTAGTGCGGCATCGTGTTATGAAAAGGCAGGGGATGCGAGTCGAGCGGTGAACCTTTATCGTGCGGCACTTTCGGGTCCGTTGCGTGAGGATACGCGGCAGGAAGTTGAAAATATGTTGCATGCTTGTCTTGTTGCGTTGAATCGTAAGCCGGTGAAAAGCATTCCATCTACAGAGAAAAACTGCCTGGTGCCATCCCGCTGGAACTGAGACCATCTGGATACAAATATACCCCTTAATCCGCGAAATCCGTGCCATCCGCGATAATCCGCGATTTGCGGCGTACTTGAAGAAATCCGCAGAAACACCCAAGCAAAAACTCCCAAATGCAATCTGCATTCAGACGAAAACGCCGTCCACAATCCTGTAGATCATTGAATCCCATAAATCATGTTCACATCGTAGGTTGGGTGGAGTGGTGAAAATTAAAAAAACTACAATTTACGTGATGCATCTCTGCCTTCAATGCCGCATCCGAATAGATAGGCATAACGAAACCCAACATCCAAAGGCTGACGATCTGAGGAGTGGACAGATGCGTTTCCATACAGATGTCGTCCACTGGAGTTGAGACGGCCCGAATGCAAAAATCTACTACAATCCACGTGATCCGCGAAATCCGTATCCCCCGCGATAATCCATGATTTAGACAAAAGCAGCGTCCGTAACCTTGTAAATCCTTTCGCTGTACTGAGGTTAAGAGGTGTGGGTGAACACGGTTCTTATTGTGCTCTGAACCAGACGCGCGCTGGACCATCCGTAAAAAACCCAAATTTATAGAACTTACGCAAATTGAACAGAAAATCGGAAACCTATTTTGCCGAAAAATCGCTATTGGGTTGTATTTAACTCCCTAAATCCCCCTTATCAGGAGGACTTTAAGAGGAAATGCGTAAGTCTTAATTTATTTTATTTCTTGCAGAATGCACGTTTTCCACCCCAAAATTGTGTCTTTAACAAACACGAGATATGTTCCGTGTTTTTAAGCGGATCCTTTAATCCATTTGCTATAAGGAAACACAAACTAAAAGTTTATGCGACAAGTGTCCACTTATTTTCGGATTTTACTACAAAAAGGAGATTCTTATGAAAATCCAATTGACTGCTAAATTAAAGTATGTATGCTTAGGGCTTTTCTTGGGTTTCGCTATATTTTTTGTCGGGAGCCTGAGTCGAGATATTGGGGCACAGGATGTACCAAAAGAACTCGATACATTGACGGTCAAGAGATTGAGAGTGCTTGAAGTTATACATGTCGGTGATGATCCTTTAAACCCGACAATCGCTATCGATGTGCGGAAAATAAACGGTGTCAATAATGGGGACATCGCTATTGATAACGGTGCCAGTACGATATCAATTGGGACAAGGGAAGATGGTGCGGCTGTCGCAATCAAAAGTCCGAGAGCGATGCTGAAGGTTGAAAACGAACGAGGTGCGTCAGCGGCGGTATCGGCATTTAATACGCATAATAGTTTTATCAATGTTAATCACGATAGAGGCGATTCGGTTATCTTAGGTGGACCGGAACCGGTTGTTTTAAGGATGTACAGTTCTGGGGACGTGCAGCAGGTCCTGTGGGACGAGATAATAGAAGCGCAATAGCCGTCAGCCGTCAGTCATCAGCACATAAAAGCAGTATTTCAAGTTTATAGCCTCTCTAATCTTGCAAATCACAGTTCAGAATCCAGAGGAAACAAGGGGCGGCGGACGTTGTGATATTCAAAATGCAACGGGTTCACCGCAGTCAATCCGGGTGTATCGACTTCAATAATCTGCCCCGCAATCGGTTCGTAGGCGGCGCGGTAGGCGACCGCGGCTTTGACGACGATCATCCGCATCACAGTCGGATCAATACCGAGACTTAACAACTGCTGGAGACTAAACGGGGTTTGCCGTCTGCTTGTCAGCACGATTAGAGAATCACCGACAGCAACGACAGTCGTTAACCCCTGATTGTGGTATCGCTGCCCGCCGTGCCGCGGTTGCGTCTCCTCATAGCTACCGTCATGGATCAGACGTACCTTGCCCTGAATTGCGACAGGATCACCGTGCAAATTATCCGCTTTCCCGCCGACATCTAAAACGACATCAGCCCCGACACCCGCCTGAATACAACTTTGCACACCCTCTGGATCGTAAAGCACGACGACGAACCCCGATGCCCCTTGTCGTTGCAACTCCGCCAAAACGAAAGTGCTATCCCCGGGTGAGCCGCCGCCGATGTTGTCCCCCATCTCGACCAGAATAACAGGATGCTGTTCAGACTGGATGGCTTGCGTGACTGCTTGTGCAGCATCGGGGAGATCGAGTGTGAGTTGTTCGTGGACGTTCCACAACATATCGGATAACCGATCAGCTTCCGTCTGTGCGAGTTGTGGGTTATCGTCCGTGACGACGACAAAGGCGGGCCCGGCTTCATAGACATCGGCATACGGATACCCCAATGCGACGTTTGCCGCGAGGACATCAGGACGCGTTTCGAGTTGCTTCGCTGCTGTGAGTATAGGCTCCATCGGTGGCACGCTGGTGTTATGATAGAGGATATTCAGGAGCATCGGTGGTTTGGCGAGTGCTTGCGTCGGCGTAACGTCATCCCTGAGGATCCGCATCATGAGTTCTGCTGCTTGTAGCCCGCGTTGGCGTTGATCGATGTGCGGCGTTGTCTTGTAAATCACGAGGACAGTCGATTCAGCGACCATCTGTTCGGAAACGTTGGCGTGTTGATCGAGCGTAACGACGATCGGAAAATCTCGACCAAAGGCATCTCGGAGTCGGCGCAAGACTTCACCATCGCCATCGGGGTAACTCTCGACGACCATCGCGCCGTGGAGTGCGAGGAGGAGTCCTTCATGTTTGGGTGCGGCTTTGAGGTGCTGGATTAACATCTCGGTGAATCGGTCGAAAGCGTCATCTGTTACGCGCCCTGCGGGTGTTGCCGAAGTCATGAGCGTCGGGTAAGCCGTGTAGTTGTATTCTGTTGCACCTTGGATGAACCCACCTATTTCGTGATGGGATTCGCCCCAGAGATTGACCAGGTTCCGAGCAAAGGTTTGCGAAAACGCGGCGAAGTCGGTGGGCGTCTCACTAAATGTATTGGATTCGTGCATGATGCCGCCGATAGCGATTGTTGTCATGGTGTTGTCCTTGTAAGTAGTTGTCAGTTGTCAGTACGATTTTTCTGCGAAAAATCTTTCAGTTGTCAGTTAAGAGACAATTTTTGGTGGATACTTTTCTCGTAGCTGCCATAAGAGTATGACTGGGTACTGAGTACTGACAACTGAGTACTATTCCAAAAATACCTTGACGGTTACACTTGAAATAGTGTATCATTTAACAATATTTAAATCTCCAATTTTCTACCAAGGTTTGGTTTGTAGGACCTATCTTTTTCAATAGAAGTATGACGCAAAACGGTACTGGGAAAAATCAGATCGAAGAAGCGATAGAGATCGCCGCCGAAGCCCACCAAGGGCAATATCGGAAAGGCACCGATACGCCTTACATTACACATCCTTATGCCGTCGGACTCATCTTAATGGAAGCGGGATGCACTGAGGCAGTAATCATCGCAGGTATCTTGCACGATACCGTCGAGGACACCGATCTGACGTTGGAATTTATTCGGGAACGTTTTGGGGATGCTATCGCAAATATCGTTGACGGTTGTTCAGAGGACAAGGCATTGCGGTGGCGCGCCCGTAAAACGGAACGGATTGAGGCGTTAAGAAGTGCCAGCCCCGAAGTCTGTACTGTGACGTGCGCTGATAAGCTTCACAATCTACGGACTATCATTTCAGAACACGATCTCATCGGCGATGCTGTCTGGGATCGGTTTCACGGCGGTGTCGAAGATCAAGCGTGGTATTATCGGAGCGTTCTCGGTGCGATCGCAGACCGAGATGTCGCTTTACAAAAAAGGGTAGGACGTGCTAAACTAACTACGCCTGCTAACGGTGTGCGTGCTATACCCGATGCCAAAGACACCGCACCTCAGCAGGAACCATCCGATTGTAATGACGCTTGGAAGAAGCCTGCAGCAATAGACGTTGTAAACGCTCAACTCTTTCAACAGTTCCAGCAGGCTGTAGCCTATCTATTTGAAGGAAGGATGCCATGAAGATTGCCTACGCTTTTAGACGATGTACATCATACCCTTACAACGGTGGCGCGCTACCCACCGATGCAACAGATAGACGGCGGTTTTTAGAACACGCCAAAAAGATTGGGTTCGACGGGATTGAACTTCCGGGGCTGAACCTCCCTGACGCTGAAGTCAAAACACTTCGCGCAGAACTTGAAGATACAGGTATGCCATGCGTCGCAATTCGCGGCGGTGGTGGTGCTGCGAGGGACCCACAAGTCGCTGCAGCCAACAAACAACGGATGATAGATGCCGTCCACTTCGCGGCGAAAATGGGTGCGGGCATTGTTAATTCCACAGTCACTACACCGCCCGACGATCCGGGTGGCAAAGGGACGTATCGTGGCGAATCCGTCTCACAGGGCTCAAGCCGTCAAGCGAATGATGAAGATTACGAACGGACTGCGAAAGCTGTGAGTGAAGTCGCCGTTATCGCCGCGGACCTCGGTGTCGAGATTTCCATAGAAATCCATCAAAATTCAATAGCGGACAACAGTGCGTCAACGCTACGGTTGTTAGCATTAATTGACGCGCCGAATGTCGGCATAAATCCGGATTTGGGTAATGTCTATTGGACTTACGACATTCCAGAGGAGACGTGTGAAGCCGCAATCGCAGCGGTTGCACCACATGTCAACTATTGGCATTGCAAGAGCCTCTATCGGGTGCATATTCCAGAGCTGGAAACGGCTATCTATGTCCAAGTCCCACTGCCCGATGGTGAAATCGACTATCGCTTCGCAATCGCGGCGGCACTTGATGCTGGCTACGATGGCTATCTGGCGATCGAGGGTATCCGCGACGGCGACCAGTTCCATCAAGATGGACGGAGCGTGGCGTACGTAAAATCTGTTCTGGAGGATTTACAGTAACAACTGACGTATTCCAAGTGAGCGTAAATTGTTACCGGAAACCTCTTAACTGGCAACTCTCACTGCGAGGCAAACCGAAAACTGACAACCCTATTATGACACAACAGAAGATCCGTTTAACTGCGACTGTGAAATGCGCCGGGTGAGCATCAAAACTCGCTCCAGGGGAGCTGGCGCACATTTTAGATAACATCCCGAAATCCACCGACCCGAACCTCCTTGTCGGTACCGAGACCTCGGACGATGCCGGAATTTACCGTATTTCTGATGACCTTGCCCTCGTCAACACGGTTGACTATTTCACACCTATCGTTGACGACCCGTATACATTCGGTGCGATCGCCGCGACGAACTCACTGAGCGATGTCTACAGTATGGGCGGTGTCCCGAAAACGGCGTTGAATATCACCTGCTGGCCCAAGGCGGACTTGGATTTATCAATCCTCGGTGATATTGTCAGGGGTGGCACTGAAAAAGCGATTGAAGCGGGGGCTGCACTTGTCGGCGGACACACCGTAGACGCGCCGGAACTCATGTATGGACTTTCTGTAACGGGGATCGTGCATCCGGAGAAATTCGTCAAAAATTACGGGGCACGCCCAGGGGATGTCCTCATTTTGACCAAAAACCTCGGTATCGGTATCCTCACCACAGGCTTGAAGTTTGATAAGATCAGCGATGCGGTGCTACCACAACTTGTTGAATCAATGACTCGGCTTAATGCCTCTGCTTCCGCAGTCATGCTGAAGTATGGTGCGAGTGCTTGTACGGATGTCACGGGTTACGGGTTGTTAGGACACGCTTCGGAGATGGCGGCGGGCAATGGTGCCTGTCTGAAGATAGATAGTGCTGCGGTACCTCACTTTGAAGATGCCCCGGCACTCGTCGCGCAGGATACCTATACGCAAGCCTATCTTGCGAATATGACGTTCCTTGCCGACAAAGTTACGTTCCACACAGATAGCGAAGCGATGCGTCACATTCTGATGGAGGCGGAAACGTCTGGTGGGTTGCTGTTCTCACTTTCCGCCGAGAACGCTGATGCAGCGGTAGCGGAGCTCCGTGCAGCGGATTGCCCTGAAGCCGCTGTTATTGGAGAAGTGGTAGCAGGAGAAACCGCGCATATTGAGGTGTTTTAATGGCTGTCGGCTGTCAGCTATCAGCAGTCAGTTAAAGAGATTTGCTGTTGCTTGAACAGTAACCTCAACTGCCACAAGAATTCTCTTAACTGAAAACTGATAACCGACAACTGATAACTACTGACAACTGAAAGATTTTTCGCAGAAAAATCGTACTGACAACTGACAACTAATAATGACAAAAACAGCACTTGCAAAACAGATCCGTGAGGCTTCGTATCTCACAGGTGAATTCAAACTCCGTTCAGGAAGTATCAGTAATTTCTATTGGGATAAATACCGATTTGAGAGCAACCCCACACTGCTCACCGCGATTGCTGAAGAGATGGCGAAACGGCTCCCGTCGGGTTGTGACGGGTTGGCAGGTTTGGAATTAGGTGGTATCCCGCTTGCAACCGCGCTCTCATTAAAAACGGGAATCCCTTGCTTTTACGTCCGTAAGGAAGCAAAAACTTATGGCACCTGTAATCTTATAGAGGGTGGGGTCAAAGCGGGTAGCAGACTTGTCGTGATAGAAGATGTGATTACAACTGCGGGGCAGGTTTGCACATCAATTGAGCAGATTCGTGCAGCGGGGTATAGAGTGGAACATGTCGTAGCCGCCATTGATCGGCAGGCAGGCGGCGCAGCAAAGATTCATGCACTTGGATGCACATTCGCGTCCGTTTTTACGCTTGCTGAATTAGAAGGAGAGTAGCAGTCAGCAGTCAGCAGTCAGCAGTCAGCGAGGGCCTCTGGTTCATCAAAGCCCTCTTTACTGATGGCTGAAAGCCGACAGCCGATAGCCATTAAAGATGAAGATACTGTTTATCGGAGATATAGTCGGCAATCCGGGCAGAGCAGCAACAACGAAGTTTCTGGAAGCGCATCGCGACAGGTATGATTTTATTGTCGCTAACGGAGAGAACGCGGCGGGTGGGAAAGGGTTGACATTTGAGATTGTTGATCAACTCTTGGCATCAGGTGTCTCCGCAATTACGACTGGAAACCACGTCTGGGATAATAAAGATATTTTCAACTTTATAGATACAACACCGCAGCTGATACGTCCGGCGAACTATCCAACCGAGGTGACCGGGCGCGGTGTGACCATCGTCTCTTCTGATGACGGGCAGACCCAACTTGGTGTCATCAACCTCGCTGGACAACTTTTCATGAACCCATATACCAACCCATTTCACGCCCTTGATACAATTTTGCCTGAGATAAAAGCCGTGACACCCAATATCCTTCTCGACTTTCACGCTGAAGCGACCTCTGAGAAAATCGCAATGGGTTGGCACGCTGACGGTAGAGTTGGCGCGGTGATTGGGACACATACGCATGTTCCGACAGCAGATGCGCGTGTCCTCCCACAAGGCACGGCTTATATTACAGATGTTGGGATGACGGGCCCCTATGATTCGGTTATCGGCGTACGAACGGATCTTGTGCTTGAACGGTTTCTGACGATGATGCCAGCGCGCTTCACTGTCGCTAAAGGCAATGTCAAACTCTGCGGTGCTGAGATAGAATTAGACGATAAAACGGGGCTGGCAGTGAGTATTGTGCCGCTGCAAGAGCAGTATTAGTTAGTTGTCAGTTGTCAGTTGTCAGTTTGCCTCGCAGTGAGAGTTAAAGAGGTTTCTGTGGCGGATACAGCAAACCGGGCTGCCACAAGGGGACTCTTAACTGAAAACTGTTAACTGAAAACCGAAAACTATTTCCTCTGATAACTGATAACTGACAACTGAAAGATTTTTCATGCCTCGCAGTGAGAGAAAATCGTACTGACAACTGATAACCAATTATGCAATTAGAATTTTCGATGCCAACACGAACTGTCCATAGTGTCAGCGACATAACAACCCTCTTGAAAAGGTTGATAGAGCAACATCCACCCTTCAGAAATGTGTGGGTGCAGGGGCAGGTGTCGAATTACAGTCGTTCTGGCGCGGGGCATGTCTACTTCACGCTCAAGGACGCGAACAGCCAAATCTCGGTTGCTCTTTTTCGGAACAATGCTTCTCGTCTCAAATTTTTACCGCAGGATGGTGAGGAGGTGATTGTGCAAGGGCAGCTGGGACTATATGCTACCAGAGGACAATATCAGATTATCGGTCAAAACGTGGAACCTGTCGGGATTGGTGCGCTGCAGAGAGCATTTGAGGAATTGAAACAGCGACTTGCAGACGAGGGATTGTTCGATGACATCCACAAAAAGACGTTACCAAAATTCCCGCAGAAAATCGGTGTGATTACGTCGGCAACAGGCGCAGCGTTCCAAGATATCTGTGGGCAGCTTCGTAAACGGTATCCGGTAGCCGAAGTGCTACTACATCCGTCCCTTGTCCAAGGTGACGGTGCACCAGAGGGCATTGCTCGCGCGATTGAGGTGATGAATCAGCGAGACGATATTGATGTGCTAATTGTCGGTCGCGGTGGCGGTTCGATTGAGGATCTTTGGTCATTTAACGAAGAACGTGTTGCGCGTGCGATTTTCGCTTCCACGATTCCGGTTGTGTCGGCAGTCGGACACGAGACGGATTACACGATCTCGGACATGGTAGCAGACCACCGGGCACCGACCCCGTCGGCAGCGATTGAACATATCGTCCCGGATCAGGATGAACTTTTGGCACAATTAGACGGTTTTGATGCGTGGCTGCGTACAACAATTCAGAGCCAATTGAATAGCCATGAAACGCGGATCGAAGCACTTGAGACACGGCTTGCACCGACACAGCGTAAGGATGCTATCTACCAACTTTACCAAACAGTAGACACCTTTGACGCAGCGTGTCGTAACGCAGCGAAACGTAACCTCACCGATAGCGAAAACAGACTTCACACACTTGCCCAACGGCTTGACGCGTTGAGTCCGTTAGCGACGTTGAAACGTGGGTATAGTATCAGCCGAAAAACAGATGGTGAGGTGCTAACAACAGCTGAACAGGTATCTGTTGGCGATAGAATCGAGGTGCAACTGGCGGACGGACATCTCGCTTGTCGGGTTGAAGAATTTCTGGATGAAGATCATCAAAAGTAATACTTAATCTGAAGAATAAATGGGCATTTCAGAGATTTAGAAGCGCAATGAAGGATCCGAATGTCCAAAGCGCAATAAATTGCGCTACTACGAACCGGTTTTTCAAAAATGGTATGCGAAACTTCTGACCTCTGACTGCTGAGAGAGACCGACTGCCGACGGAAACTGACAACTGATAACCGACAACTATTTTCTAATGGAGATAAAATATGACCTTTGAAGAAAAACTCGCAAAACTGACCGAGATCGTTGATAAACTTGAGGCGGGCAACGAACTGCCACTTGAGGATTCTCTCAAACTCTTTGAGGAAGGTGTCGGTTTAGTTTCATCGTGTCGCGAGATGCTCGAAAACGCAGAACAGCGCATAGAAAACGTCCTCGAAACAGATAATACATAAACAATAGGATTAAAAACCATGTTCTTAGAAAAAATTAATGGACCCGCTGACCTGAAAAAACTGGAGATTAGCGAGCTTGAAGTGCTGGCTGAGGAGATGCGCGCCTATCTACTAACCGTTTTATCCGAGCATCCGGGGCATTTCGCACCCAATTTCGGTACGATTGAGTTAGCGATAGCATTGCATAAGGTATTTGACACACCACGCGATAAAGTGATTTGGGATATCGGACATCAGGCGTATCCGCATAAATTACTGACTGGCAGAAGAGAATCATTTCCAACGCTCAGACAGACTGATGGCATCAGCGGATTTCTTAGCAGAGCCGAGAGTGAATATGACGTTTTTGGTGCCGGGCATTCGAGTACCTCTATCGCTGCGGCGTTAGGCATCGCGACTGCGCGAGATCTGATTAATGAGACTTACAAGGTCGTCGCTATCATCGGGGATGGTGGTTTAACGGGCGGTATGGCGTTTGAAGCGTTGAACGCCGCCGGTGACTTCAGGAACGATATGCTTGTTATCCTCAATGATAACAACATGTCTATCTCCGCGACGGTCGGTGCGTTCTCAAAACACTTTCACAAACTCACGAGTTCACCACAATATAACTTCCTCCGCTCTGGTGTCAAAGAGATGTTGAACTTAATTCCGGCAGATGCCAAGCAGATTGCCCGTAAAATTGAGGCTTCATTGAAACCGGGGACGCTATTCGAGGAATTCGGGTTCCGTTACTTCGGTCCGCTTGATGGAAACGATTTGGAGGCTCTCATCCCGGTGTTGACAGGTATCCGTAGGTTATTCGGTCCTATCCTGCTCCACATCGTAACCGAAAAGGGACGCGGCTACGCGCCAGCAGAAGAGGATCCAGTCGGCTTCTATAGTGTCAGCGGCCCCTTCAACCTGAAGACAGGGAAGACGCTTAAACCGAAACCGACGGTCCCCTCCTACACGGAAGTGTTCAGCCGAACGCTGATTGAATTAGCGAAACGCGACCCACGGGTCGTCGGCGTGACGGCAGCGATGCCGGGTGGGACGGGACTTGATAAGTTTGCGAACGCGTTTCCGAGCCGGTGTTTTGATATCGGACTCGCAGAGCAGTGCGCGGTTACATTCGCAAGTGGACTCGCAGCACAAGGGATGCGTCCTGTTGCTGCTATCTATTCTACTTTCCTCCAGCGGAGTTATGATCAGGTCTTACACGATGTCTGTATCCAAAACCTTCCAGTCATCTTCGCACTCGATAGGAGTGGACTTGTCGGCGCGGACGGTCCGACACATCACGGTGTTTTCGATTTCGCATATCTGCGTTCTATTCCGAACATGGTTGTGATGGCACCGAAAGATGAGAATGAGTTGCAATCTATGGTGAAGACCGCGCTTGCCTATGAAGACGGTCCGATTGCCTTCCGCTACCCGCGAGGCACAGGGGTCGGTGTAAAGATCGCAGCGGAACCACAAATCTTGCCTATCGGTGAAAGTGAGGTCGTCAGAGAAGGTGACGATGTGCTTGTCATCGCTATTGGTAACCGGGTTTACCCTGCCCTTGAAGCCGCGCAAACGTTGGAGGACCGAACCGGAATTTCAGTGACCGTTGTCAACGCGAGATTCGTGAAACCGTTAGATACTGCAACGATTCTGCCGCTTGCGGAACGCATCGGCAAGGTAATTACGATTGAGGACGGTGTAATAATGGGCGGTTTCGGCAGTGCCGTCTTGGAGGCACTCGCCGCAGCGGGGATCTCAAACGTGCAAGTTACAAACCTCGGTATCCCCGACGAATTTATTGAGCATGGTGATGTCAAGCACCTTCACGCGCTATACCAGTGTGATGCTGACGCTGTTGTTCGCGCCGCAGAGAAAATGACAGTATAGGGGCGAGGTCGCCTCGTCCCTACGGGTTGGGGGATTCAGTCTGGGAATAGACTGAATCCATTCCTTGTATTACATTCCCAACCCCTACGGACAAAAAAAATGCAACGGATAGATATTTTTTTGGTAGAGCAAGGCTTGGCGGAGAGCCGGGAGCAAGCGAAACGGCTTATCCTCGCCGGTGCTGTAACCGTTAACGGAGACACCAGAATTAAGCCCGGGCAGCGTGTTCCAGCGGATGCGAAGGTTGTTGTTCAGGCACCGCAAAGATATGTGAGTCGCGGCGGGTTCAAGTTGGAGAAGGCGTTATCTATCTTTGATGTGGATGTACAAGACCGAGTCGCGCTCGATGTCGGTGCATCAACGGGCGGATTCACAGACTGTCTCCTCCAACACGGTGCGAAATTCGTCTATGCCGTTGATGTCGGTTACGGGCAGCTCGCGTGGAAACTTCGGACGCATCCACAGGTTCAGTCAATCGAGAAAACGAACATCCGGCATTTAACCCCAACACTTTTAAGTAGGGGCTCGCCCCTACACGATAGCGATGATTTTATCACTATCGCTGTGATTGATGTCTCTTTTATTTCTCTGAGGACGGTGCTACCGAGTGTCATCAAGATTCTGATGCAGGGGAATAGTCGTCAGTCGTCAGTCGTCAGTCGTCAGTTAAGAGGGAGACCTTGTCAAAACGATCACCTTTTAACTGGAAACCGAAAGGTTTTTCGCAGAAAAACCGAACTGACAACTGATAACCATCCTTATGATATTATTGCCCTGCTTAAGCCGCAGTTTGAAGCCGGAAAAGCCCATGTGAAAAAGGGTGGAATTGTCCCTGATAAACAGGTGCACATCCAGACAATAGACAATCTCAGTGTTTTTGTCACGGAGAAACTCGGGGCTGCGGTGAGAGGGTTGACGTATTCACCGATCCACAAAGACATCGGAAATATTGAGTACTTGCTTTGGCTCACGATTGGACTTGACACGCAAGCGAGTGCGGTCAGAAAGGACGTTCACCCCCAGCAAACGACTGCTGAGGTAGTCGCGGCGGCACACGAATTTTTTTAATGCTATCAGCCGTCAGGGCGGTTTTTCTCTCACTGCAAGGCATGAAAAAACCTCTCAGCAGTCAGTTAAGAGCCGTTGGGATTACCGAAAATTGTTGAGTGAATCTAATCCCTCTTTGCTGATTGCTGACGGCTGACGGAAACCGATGGCTATTCTTGCTGACGGAAACTGATGGCTATTCCGGCCGATAGCCAGATAGGAAAACGAAGATGCAGAAAAGAATCCAGAAAATCGCTATTTTCCTCGGAATATTCATCATCCTTGTCCTCTGCGGGGGTTTTTTCTTTATCCGTTCAGATGCTTTTCTGAATTGGGCAGAAAAACGGCTCGCGATCGAACTTGAATATCGGCTAACAGACGATTATAAGGCAAGTGTTGGCGACATAAAAGGCAGTATCTTGGGCAATATTACGATCAACGGTATTACAATTTCCAAGCACGATACACCAGATACGCCGGTAATCTCTACAGAAAAAGTTGTCCTGAAATATAATCTACTGGGGCTGTTAACACGCGAATTTGAGGTGACACAACTTACTGTGACCAAACCACGACTTAGCGCGAAGTCTAACGCCGATGGCAGTGTTAATTTGGAACATATTTTCAGGGAAACTACAACACAAGGCCCTCCGAAATTCGCTTTAGCAATCGAACATATTGAATGTAATAACGGTATAATTGATTACATTGATACGCAACGCGATATTCATATAGAGATTACAGGTGTCTCTATTGACGCAGAGGGTCCCCTCGACACGTGGAATCACAAAGGTTATTTAAGAATTGATGCTGGCAGTCTTAAGTTCAACGGTTCTGAGACACTGATTGATACGTTTGAAGTGGATTTTCAGATTTTAGCCACGCTTAGCGAATTGGATCGCCTCCGATTAGAATTTGGCAATTCAAGCTTGGAAGTTACAGGTCATTTTCCGTACGGAGAAACGGTAGCCCCTTGGGATATAGTACTGGATTTACTGCAATTAGATGTTGCAGATGTAGCGCAATTTTTCGACGAAGACACCGAACTTGAAGGAATCGTAAAAGGTAGGATAACGGCAAGCGGAAACCGCGATTTAGCCTTCGCGACTGCCCTCTCTGTGGAAACACCGACATTTTCTATGACCCAATCGGAAAACGGTAGACAAATTGCCCTGACAGACCTAAAAATTGATGCCGATTTCAATTTACACCCGATCCCTACATTCACGCTAAAAACTTTCAACGCACAGATCGCTGACGGCACCTTGACCGGTAGCGGAAATATCGGACTCCAAAGCCGACCGGAAGGTGATGTTATTGCGCAGCTGCGACAACTGACAACATCCGCGTTTAACTATACAGGACAGGGGAAAGCAACAGATATCAAACTCATACCGCTGCTGTCGATGTTTGTTCAGCTCCCCGAATTCCTTGTAGATAGCACCGGACACCTCTCAGGAAACGCCACGTTCAACGGAAGTAGCACAGACCCTTCAACGCTCCATCTCAATAGCAAAATAGAAATAACAGAGACGGTCCTCAATACGATAACACTTGCGGATTCAACACTGCGTTGCCTGATTGATGCGGGTGAATTGAAAGTCGATGGCAACCTTGATGAAACCGAGATTAACATCACGGGTCCCTTCCCATTAGCGGATCAAGAGGCTTTAGACCTCCGGATGTCAGGTATTAACTTTGACGATTTGATGAAAATTGTCAACAGTGCGGATCTCGGTGGAACTGGAGAATACACAGCGAAGTTGTCGTTGGATGGCACCTTGGCAGGTTCTATGAAAATCCCGAACGCGAGTTTCAATGACATCCCGCTCGGCATTCTGGTAGGTAACCTTGATTATCAAGAGGGACAGGTATTCATTGAAAACGGTCTGCTCACTAAAAACACGATAAACGACCGCGTGACAGCGTATGAGAGCCGGGCCACAATTAGGGGTGTTGTAGATGTTGAAGGTAATTTCCCGGCGGAATTTAGCATCGTCGCAGCCCCCGTTTATGCCCAACACTATCGGAGAGTATTGTTAGGAGCAGACTATCCGGTAGACGGCGAAGCGAGAGGTGAACTCAAACTATACGGAACGCTGATTAATCTTGATGGCAGTGCCGATTTCAGTGTCACCAAGGGCGTGGCGTGGGGTATCCATTTGGATCCGCTAACGCTGCCGTTACGGATTGAGGATTACAACATCGATCTTCCCAACTGTGAGATAACCACCCGTGGTCAGAAGGTTACGCTCAATGTTTCAGTAGCCTCGAATGCTGATTACGATCTGTTGCTTGAAAGCGATGCCCCTGTGAGTTTCCAAGCACTTGCAAGCGCAGCAAACATCTCCGATTTCCCTTTTGGCGGGCAGTTTGATGTTCGGGTCGTCGGCACGCTCAAAAAACCGAAAAATACTGACTTTCAGGTTAAACTGGATTTCTCGGACATAACCTTCTTAGACAACGGGCGTGAGACTCATCACCCACTGGGTGATGCTTCCCTGCACGGCACACTCGTAGAACTGAAAAATGTTACGGGTGAACCGGATCGTTTTGATTTCACGGGAAGTGGGTTTAACGGTCAGATTCAGGGTTATGTTAGTATGGCTACCGACAACCCTTACAAATTCATAATGGAGAGCGAAGCACTTGAGGTTACACCGATTCTGCGCATCTTGCATCCCGCTCTTGAAGCGGTCACAGGGACTGCTAATGGACGCGCCGAAATCAAAGGAACAGTCGCAGCGCTTGCGCCAACGGATGAGGAAAATAGCCGTCAGCCATCAACCATCGGTTTCCATCAGCAAGAAAACCGCCTTGCTGAAAGCGATTCTTCCTTGAACATCAATCGATCTATAGATACTTTTGATAAGGCGCAAGTTGATAGTCAAAAACAGCGGATTTACCCTTACGATGTTGACATTACAATTGACACCAGCCAACTTTACTATGAAAATTCAACGGGACACAAGACCCCATTTACAAATGCCGGGCACATTCAATTGTCCCTCAAAGATGACAAATGGACGATTGATGCACTTTCTCTAAGGACGTTAGAAGACGAATCACCTTTTATGGAACTGACAGGGACCTATAACGCAAAGGGCGAGGTGATAGATTTTGAAGCGAAATCTGACGGGTTCGCGCTGGCACCTTTTGGCGCAGCGTTAGGGCTTCCGTCTGCTATGCTCAAAGTTGGGAGCGGTCGTTATACCTCAACAGTCACTGGCACCAGCAAACATCCGATAGTCGTTTTGGACTGGACAATCCCGACATTGGATTTAAAAACAGAAGTGGGTGATATTCGCATCAGTGATGCTGGCGGTGCGATCGCATACCGAGACAACTTAATGCGCCTTGAAAAGACTGCTTTGAAACTTTTGGGTAACGCTGTAGATATAAGCGGCGAGATAAACGTTCACCCAGAAGAGGTTAACAAGTCGCGGCTAAACCTCAGCGTCAACGCTCCGGATTTAGCACTCACGACGTTTAGCGACTTAATAGCGAAGGCTTCCGAAAATGGCATTAAGGGTGAGGATCTCACAGGCGGTGCGTTAGGGGTTTCAATAGACATCACAGGCACCCTTGCTGAAACTGTTATCGCCGTAAACGCGCAAACGGCACCCCAGCAACCGATTCGCCTCATGGCTAACGTAGCCCCGATCACACTGGAAAGCCTGCATGCGACTGCTACTCTTAATTCGGATGCCCTAAATGTCCGATCAATAGCGGCAGATGGACGGATCGGCGATGGCAGCTACACGCTCCAAGGAGATGCCTCGTTCTCAACGCAAGACGCAGAGGTTGCGATTGATGTGTCAGTATCTGACCTGGGGATTGCTGACTTTGCAACCGTGTTGTCAGGAGAAGTTCCACCCTTCCGCGGCACCGTTTCTGGATATGCGAACCTCAGCAGTAAAGGGCACCTGCGCCCAAACCTCGGAAGTCACTCGACACAGCCACTGCGTGGGGTGCTTCCGACAATCTCAATAACCGGTGAAGTGAGTGCGTTGAATTTTCAGGGCTATGGTATTAACTGTAGCAACACAGCACCGCTCCAATTCCAATCCGAACGAGGGGACCTTGTCGTGCGTCTCCCTTTAGCGCTGAAGTCGCCTGAAATGGTGACAACAGCAAACGTTAATATTACAGGCACTTTTGAGGCACCGGAGATTACAGCGGAATGGAACGGCGACATCAATGAGATGGAATGGAACGGAAAAGTCGAGTACCGTGATGAACGGATAACACTCGCAGGAATTGAGATAAAGAACCGTGCGGGTACGTCAACTATTACCGGTGTGATTCCGTTCAATTTAGGATTCACAGGGATAGACATATCGGATCGGTTTCCGGATGAACCGATTGATGTACATTTTCGGGGTAGTGAACTACCGCTTGAATTTTTCCCCGGCATTGATCTACTCTTTTCAGAGGCAGATGGCACGGTTGACATAGATTTAGCACTACAAGGTATAAGCAGCGATCCTTACATAACGGGGAGCGCATCGCTTGAGGCGGTGCAACTCCAACTGAAGAATTTCCATGAACCGATTCGGAACATGAAGATGAAGTTTAGTGCTCGCGAAGATACGATTGACCTTACAGAACTCAGATTCGATTTAGGGGCAGGTTCCTGTACGCTTCAACAGGCGCAATTGGCATTGGACGGATTAACACCTAAAGACTTCACGCTAATAGGATTGAAATTTGAATTATTCCCACTCGGCTCAACGGTTCAGCATGCCCTGCCGCCAGAAGTGTTGGAAGAAGTTGAGGGGCATCTGAGTACGACGCTCAATGAATTAACAATTCCTTTCAGTAGTTTTCTGACAAAAGGAGAAAATACCGCATTTCCACAAATCCAAAAGGTCCCTTCACTCGCAGATATTGTGGCAGTCGCAAACGCCAAACTATCCATTAACAGTGTCCGTTTCGCCTTTAAGGCACTGGATCAACCCTATAACTTCCAAAATCCGAGTTCCATTCAGGTCATGCTGAAGGCGGGAACAATAACTTTACCTAAAGCGTTTACCCTTGAAAATCAGTACACCTTTCCGGTCACGCAGACGTTTACGGCTGAAGATGAGAAGTTAGAAGATGTTGTCGGCAACGTATACACAGTTGAAGACGCAAAAACGACGCTCAGTATTGATGCCGGAAGTCAATGGTCGGTAAATGGAGAATTTAACACAGCCCTACGCCTCAAAAATTTCGATGTCTCGGCGGTAACTGACCTTTGGCCCGCGCCCTATCGGATTGTAGGTGCGCTGTCGGGAAGCCTACAGATAAGCGGTACCAGTGAAAATCCGAAGATAACTTTGCGACGACACCAGTCTGAACCCGCGGAACTCTACCTGCATGACATACCTATTGACCTGCGCTGGAGAATTCGGTACCAGAACGGGAAGTGGGAAATCTCGAAAAAACGGTATGTTGAAGCGACGTTCGGTGGAAATCTCCTTACTTTTTCGTGGACGATGCCTTATCACCTTGAGATAACGCCGTTTTTAGTGGCACTGCAACGGTCTCCAGAAGCAGTTTGGCACGAACTCCTACAAACAGAGATGGACGGTATCTTGGATATTACAGTCAATGATCTTGACATTCTACGCTACTTAGTACCGGGTCTGGAATCTCCTGCAGGGACGAGTCAAGTCTATGTCGTACTCAATGGGACGATGGAAACGCCACAAGTCGAAGGCGCTGTGCGTTTCGACGGTATAGGGTTTGAACTTCCCGAAGCCGGCATTCATGTTAAAGAGACAACAAGTAGAATTGCGTTATCAGAGCAAGGCGCGACTGTTGAGCAGCTTGAGGGTGTGTTGAACGATGGTCCTTTCTCGATGACCGGCAGCGTCAAGGCACCGCCCGATGGACGTGTATGGGAAAACCCACCGACGATGGATTTGCAGACCAGCATCTCATCCGCGCTTTTTGAACAACCCGGAAAGTATCAAATTCAACTCGGCTCTAATCCGACGCAATTACACCTACGCGGTGGATTTGATGATCCGTCTTTAACAGGCAATCTGAATATAAGTCAGGGGTATTATGAACAAAACTGGGAGGCAGTTGTCGATTGGTTCGCGGGGGCTTCCGTAAGCGAAGTCGATGTTATATTGGATTATCCGATTCTTCGCGATTTATATTTGGATGTTGATATTGATATCCCTGATAACTTTGATGTGCGCTCATCTATCACGGGCCCGACAGACATTGAAATTTCGAGTTCCGGCGGTAAACTCATCGGTCGGATTCAAAAGCCGGTTTTCAATGGAACTGTTTCGGTGCTGAGTGGTAAAATTGGACTTGTTCCACAGACCTTTGAATTTATTGAAGGCTCAAGAATTACGAACGGAAGTACGAGCGAATTTGATCCAGAACTCAACATCTCTCTCCGAACACCGGATCGTATTCGCGGTGTCCTGCCGAGGGATCAAAGCACCGTTGACCTTGAGATTACCGCGAGTCTGACTGGCACCTTAACGAACCCAGCGTTTGTGCTGAGCGCACCGAACGCGCCTGAAAACCTCTCACATGAGGAGATTATGACGTTTCTGATACGCAACGCTGCATTTTCGCGTGCCTTCTGGGGCTTCACGTTTAATTTTCACCGTCCGCATGATGAAGACGCGCGGTCTGTCAGCGCAGAATATCAACTGAGAAAAAACATGTCCATTAAAATTGAGAACAACGAAAAAGGCGAATACGGGGTCGGTTTTGAGATAAAGGGGCGTTTTTAATGGGCGCTGCAAATTATAACACATTCATAAATAGTGTGATTTGTCTTATCTTGATGTTCTGCTGTTTTTTTCCGCAATCTGTAGGGGCGAACGCACCCACGGAAACGTCAGATGATATAAGGGCGGAAAAGTTTGCGCTGCGCCAGGCGTTTGGGACGACGCGCATAGACAAAATTGCGTACTACATTGATGCAGAAGTTGTAGCCGAAACGACAGAACAATACGACACGCTCAGCAAGCAGACCTCGGTACGTGTTGGGGACAAATTGTCTCCGTACGCGATTCAACAGAGTATTAAGAGACTTTACGCGACACAGCAATATTCCCAAATTCAGATTTACGCACAAGAGCACCACAATGGCGTTGCGTTAACCTATCAACTCACATCTTTTGATCTCATTAAAGCCGTTGTCATTGCCGGTATTCCACCGAACCCATTCAGGTCTGCCATTGAAAATGCGGTAAAATCGAAGCCGGGCGGGAGGTATATCCCTGCGATTGCCAAAGCAGATATTATCTATATCAAACGGATTTGCAGAGACCATGGCTATTTTGACGCACAAGTTACGGTTGCCGATGTCCTTACCGAAAATGGCGTATTAACCTATCAGATAACCCCAGGTGCGTCGTCAACGATCAAAAGGTTGCAAATTCAGGGGAATTTCGCTATCTCAACCAACCGCCTCAAACGTGCGTGTGGCTTCAGCATACGCTATCCGGTTTATAACAAAGTTAATGTTGACAGTGATGTGGCAGCAATGGAAGCACTCTACCGTAAAAACAACTATCCGACTGCCACCATCGTGCCGACCTTTACACCTGAAACAGGGCTGTTGCAGTTTGACATCAATGAAGGTAAGCAGGTCGAGCTTAATTTTGTTTTGGGGACGGGTGAACTCTCTTTATCCGAACAAGATACCTTCAGAAAAGATATAGCCGAGGTGATAAGTCCGGGGGCACCCTCTCTGTGGGAAGGACGGATAAAAGCGTATTTCAAAGACGAAGGTTATCATGGGACGACTGTGCAGGAGAAAGCTTCGGATGCCTTCAGCGTTCAACTTACGATTAATCCTGGGAACCGTTATAAGGTTACGCGTGTATCTTTTTCTGGGAACCGCGCCTTTCCGGACGCGGATTTACTCCGAGAAATGACAGTAAAACCGACAGTCGGACTTCTGGGCAGTCTGCGACTCTCGAATCTTGTTGCCAGGTTCCTCTCGCGGCGAGAACAGAAACGCTTTTTCTATGAAGAAGACCTTGAGACAGATGAACATCGACTTGATATTTTATACGAGAGAGCGGGTTATCCTAACGCAGTCATCACAGCAACACCTAAAAAACACCCTTTAAACAGTGGAAACATTGGCGAAGTCACAATACACGTCTCTGTTGTTGAAAACCGAAAAGAGGTGATTCACCGCTGTACGATCAGCGGTAATCGCGCAATAGATACTGCTATGCTTCTGAAAGATTTGGAAAGCGAATTTCGGTTGCCACAACCGAATGCTGTGTTTGAAAGAACTGTCTACCAAGATGCAGTTCGCAATGCTTATCGTGAACGCGGATACATTAACGTCCAGGTTGATGACACCTACATCTCAGAAACGCCTGTTTTTGAAGTAGAAGGTAATTTTTCGGAATCTCTTTTGGAAGGGAACCTCCCTTTGGAAATCCGAGATGAATTTAAAAGGCACAATCTGACACTCGCGGGACTTTTCATAGCGACAAAGGTCGGTAACCGCTGGAGCATCCAAGATATTGAGGGCAATCCACGCTATACACTCAACCAGGAACCGACACATCTTGAGGTCTTTGAACACGGTATCCTCAATCTTGCTGTCGAGACAGAGGGTGAACAAGTAACATTCGGTAAATTCTATTTTCAAGGCGATACGGACATCGTGAAACAACACGTTCTCAAACGGGAAGTAGCCCACCTTAAGGCGGAGCTTTGGACATCTGAAAGATTGAGCCGTGCCTTGCAAAACCTCTCCGGGTTAGGGATTTTCCGCAGGGTTCACGCAGAACCACAAACCCCAAAAATAGAAGGCAACGATGGCCTAAAGACCACTGACGGAGAGAACCCTCACGCTATTCCGAGAACCTATGACGTTTTAGTAACAGTCGATAAGCAGCAACCGAGAACCTATAGTTATGGCGGTGGCTATAGTTTCGCAGAAGGTTGGTACGGGACGCTGGAGCTCACGGATAGCAACTTCCTTTTTAAACGGAACATCCGCGGGTACTTCCTCAGTAGATTAGGGTGGCGTGATGAATTAGGTTACCTTGTGGATGCGAGGCTCACCGAACCGTGGTTGATTGGCAGGACACGCGGCACCTTACGGTTATCTGCTAAGAAGTTAGAGATAGATGACAATGTTCGCGCCCTCCAAGGGAGTTTCATCCTCAGTCGGAAATTAGGCGCATCGCATCATTTGGATTTGCGATACAGTTACAGAGATTTGAACCAACCGGTGCCACCCATGGGGCAAGGGGCACCGATAGAGCTCCGTTTACCTGAAGAACAGAACCCATTCAGCACAATCGTGAGTAGTCTACGCTTCTCTTGGACTTACGACGGTCGTGTGCGCTATCTGAATCCGATAGGCGGCATGTTCAACGAGATGACACTTGAATACGCGGGTGGACTCTTGCAAGGCGAAACCAGTTTTATTAAAACGACGACAGATACTCGCTATTACCAAAAACTCATCGGCAGTTTTGTGTTAGCGACCGCGGTTCGATGCGGTGTTACTACAGGCTTGCGTTCAAACCGCCGCGCGGAACTTATCTCTTTTGAGCGGTTTTGGGCAGGCGGCAGCACGACGGTTAGAGGTTACGCCGAGCGTTCCCTCGGTCCCGAAGGTATCACAGGGATCTACCGTGGTGATGTCCAATTCATTTTTAATACGGAATTACGGTTCCCAATCTATTCGGTGGTCCGCGGTGCCTTCTTTTTCGATGCTGGCAACGTCTGGAATTCACTGGCAGATATTGAGCGTAGTTTAACGCGTTTGCCGTCCGCTGTCGGTGCTGGACTCCATTTGGATTTTGGGGCGTTCACATTCGGGCTTGACTATGCTTTTCCACTGGTCCCCGTTCCGAGTTCACCCGATACAAGAAGGGCACATGTCCGCCTCGGCAGTACTTTTTAATGGTTGTCAGTACGATTTTTTTCAAAAAATCTTTCAGTTATCGGTTATCAGTTAAAGAGGTTTGCTGTGGTATTCCATCAACTTATCACTGACAACTGACAACTATTCCCGGTACGGTTTTCCCAAGGCGAGGGGTGCCTCAGCACGTCCGACAAACCCTGCCAGTACCGCTAAGCACAGTACATAAGGCAACATCAACCACAACTGATACGGAATATCCCAGCCCAGGGCTTGGAACCGCGCATCAAGTGCGGAACCGAGTCCGAAGAGCAACGCAGCACCACACGCCTTCACCGGATGCCATTTCCCAAAAATAACGATCGCCAGAGCGATGAATCCGCGCCCGACTGTCATCCCCGGTGTAAAATAAGGGACATCGGCGAGGGAGAGATAGCCGCCAGCGATGCCTGCCATCGCACCCGCGAAGAGTAGACAAAGCGTTCTCAAGCGGCGCACATTAGCACCGACGGTGGCAATCGCCTTCGGATGCTCACCACACGCGCGTATCCTGAGTCCGAGTTGCGTATGGTAGAGGAAAAAATAGACACACGGCACCAGCAGAAACGCAATGAAAACGAGGATATTGTGTGAAAACAAGGCATGCCCTAAGACAGGGATTTTGGAGAGCATCGGGATGTTGATCTGCTGGAACGCTGGCACGCCTTTTGCAATCCCTGTTGCCCCGAAGAGTCGTTGATAGATGACTTCAGTCAACCCCAGTGCCAAAAGCGTCATCGCAGTGCCGATGATCACTTGGTCACCACGGAGTCTGATGGCACATAACGCAAAGAGCGCGGCAGCGATAAGTCCACTGAGTCCTGCCATCAGCAGCCCGAACCACGGCGCGAACATCACGAATTCCGCTGTGTAGAAGGAGCCGACCATCCCAAAAAACGCGCCGATGAGCATCATCCCTTCGATGCCGATGTTCAATACACCTGCACGTTGGGAGATGACCTCACCTAAAGCTGCCAGCAGGAGCGGTGTCGCTCCGCGTATCGTCGCCGAAAGAATCTCTTCAAACATAATTTTTAACTATTGGGTTTCCGCTCGTTTTTCTTATTTTTATCTATTGGGTTTTTGCTCGTTTTTCTCCGTTGTCGAAAAACGGTTTTTTCTTAGGTTGTTACGGTATCGAAATAATTACGTATTAAAGTCCCCCTGATAAAGGGGATTTAGGGGAAATGCGTAAGTCCTATAGGTGGACATCTTTGTAGCATGATGCACGTCGCATCTGGGGTTTTTGCTTGGGTGTTTCTTCAAGTACGCCGCAAAACTGTTAGTTTGTGCCAGTCTGAATGCCTGTCATAGGCATTCAGACTGTTTGAGAGTGCCCAATTAATTATAGGTTCTACTATAAAACTAAAAAAATCTACCATCGCGTGTTAAATTTCCGTAAGTCCTTTTACGTTTTTGGTCTCTAATAATGGTATCAAAAAATTACTTCCATATCAACATTTTTCGTGTTGCTGTGAAATCTCCGGCTGTTAGCGTGTAGAAATAAATTCCGCTGGCGACAGACTCACCGAGGGCATTCCGTCCATTCCAATACGCGGCACGGCTCCGGGACTGATACGTTCCAACAGGTTGATGCCCCAACGCCAATGCCCGCACCAATCTCCCATCCACAGCATAGATGTGCAATGTCACCGCCGCGGGTTTCGCTAACTGATACGGGATCCACGTCTCAGGGTTGAAGGGGTTCGGGTAGTTTGGTAACAAAGCCGTCTCCTTTGGCAGTAAGAGTGCCAGCAGCTGCTCCAGCATCGCAACGCCGCGCAGATAGGCAGGATCTGTGAGTGCCATCTGGCGTGCTTGTGTTAGCAGATCTTGTACCTCCGCGGCGGTAAGCCCTTCAAGATCCGATGGATGTAGGGTCGGTGAGGCAGCCGTTCCGTGTCCTAAAGCACCAGCGACCATGACGAGGTCTTGGATATTGACGACACCGTCGCCGTTGACATCTGCGCTACTTTGACCCGTCTGTCCAAGACTTGACGATACCAAAACGAGGTCTTGGACATTGACGATGCCATCGCCGTTGACATCTGCAGATACGACGGCATCGAGTGGGCGTTTATAAACAGGATTAACATCTGCTCTGATACCGACAAACATACTCCAAGCCCTAGCGCGCTCACTGACCTTCACGAGTAAGAGATTATCACCTTTTTCCAAATCAACTGTGAAATCGTCCTTGAAATCAGACGCACTCCGATCAATAGGGTGATTATGCACCACTTCCCCGTTGAGCCAGACCTTGATAGCGTCACTACTTCCGACCTTCATCAGCACACCGGACTGAGCCGTGGCGGATTCAAGCGTGATCAGCGCGTAAGAGGAATGATCGTTTATATCACCTTTTGCCATCCCGATAGTATTCAGGAGGTCATTGATATTATCTCCACCGCGCGGTGCAATCTTTCCCAGTTTCCAGACATAATCACCGACGGTATCGCCTTCTTTGGCACCGTTCGTCGCGACTTCCGCCTCTGTCACAGCACCCGCACTCGCAGCAGCGAGTGAATCTACATTGATGGAGCGTTTGCCCCCTTGCCGAGGTTCGGTTGGCGCGATCATCCAGAGCCAGGGACCGATAATTTTGCCAAGGTTCAGATCATAGCTGATTCTAATTCCTTTCGCCTGCAGGGCGGGGATGTGTGTGTTGAGAGAAGTGTGACTCAGTGGATTGTTCCCAATAGACAGGAGTGTCAGTTGCGTTAATCCGGCTAAAGGCGTTATATCGCTAATTTGATTCCCACGAAGGCTAAGATATGCCAAGTGTGTTAATTTTTTAACGGACCCAATATCCTGAATCCGATTATTGGAAAGATCTATGCTACGAAGTTTCGTAAGTTCTGTGATTGGCGTAAGATCATCAATAGCATTGTAGGGAAGATTTAAATATTCGAGGTTGGTTGCATATTCAAGACCCGTAAGGTCTTTTATTTGCTTTTCAGGTAGACGACCGGAAGAACCGTAAGTATACTTTCTCGATATATTATTATATGGAACGAGTCTACCTAAGCCTAACATATCCAATTCTGTGATAGGAGTTCCAGGTGCTAAGTCAAGGGTTTCCCTGATCGCCGCTGCTAAATTTGCATCGGGTATTAATATAGATTTGGATTCTGGGAGCAAGGCGGTTATATCAATCGGAAATCTTTCGCTTATAGTAAAGTTGCCATGCGCATCAATAACGTGAAGGGCAACATATTCAGTTGTGGGTGCTAATTCAGTTGTGACAAATTCAATTGTGAGGTTGTTTCCGTTTACAGATTTACAATCAGACACTGTGATTTCGTCAAAATATGGATTTCCTGGCCAAGAAAGTGAATTCGTAAGCAGCTGGGCTTGATGAAGTTTTGCGGAAGAACTTATCTCAAATTGGAGACGGATAGTATTCGGTGAAGATACGAAAGCAGGATCAAGCATCCGTATTGTTGACACTTGGGAAAAAGGGTCACGGGTAGTATTAAAGTATCGATGCGCATCCAAAAACTCAGCAGCGCAGTACGCCAATTGGTTTTTGACAGGAGAATCGCCATAAGACATAATGTAACGATCATCTCGGAAATCGTGCTGTAAACCAAAGGCGTGTCCAAGTTCGTGGGCAATTGTCGTCCATGCTCGAGTATAGAGGTTCTTGGGGGCATTGTCGTCAAAGTCTACGAGTGTAATGTTTGCAGTTCCATTAAATGGACTACTAGAGGCATTACCACCGACTTGGCTAAAATTCTGATTATGGTCAAATTTTATAAAATTAAGATATATGAGATGTTCCGACCTATCAAACTGTTCACTAATTTCTTTGTTCGCTTTCTCAATCGGGTTACTTCTGTAATGTTCATTGGTAAACTTCCCTTTAACGTAGTGCCTGACTGGATTTCCCTGTGCATCCGTTTCAAGTTGAAAAGTTTTTCTGCCGAACCCGTGACGTTCCATCTCATCGGCATAAAACTGTTGTACGTGTTCTACCCACTCGTCTAATGTTGCGTCTATATCCTGTAAGGGTCCAAGGTCGCTTGGGTGAAAGTAGATCTGCCGCACTATATACTCGGGTGGGGTTTCTTGCGCAAAACTACTTGGCATAAACACAAGCGTAGCAAAAATGAGGAGTGTAAGTGTGAGATATAACATTGTTTTCATGAATTCGTTCTCCTTTTTTATGAAGGGTGTAGGCATTTGTGTTCATGCTTCTGAATTGAAGGGTAAGTTAGTTCTGATGTTGAGTTTCGCTCAAACTTACAACCCGCAACTTAGATTACAATTAGTTAATTTTACTTATTATTTTAATATTAAATTATAAGTCTATATCTGACTAATATCATACAATATTTTTAGGGAAAAGCAAAGAAAATCCCGTGCTGTGTGCGATTTTTAGGAGGTCTCCGTTCAACTTCCAGATCAAATATATAGGTTGAATATATCCTTAAGAACGCGAAGACTCACGTTTTCGGAACAACTGCACAGAACTATAACCGATAACAAAAAGGAGAATTGTCGCTTGCATGACAAATGTCACTTTGTCAGAGATGCCGACCGTTCGCTGCATACTGTATGAACCGGTCGATAGCGCGCCAAACAGCAAGGCAGCAGCAACCGTCACCAACGGATTCAACTTCGCCAGTAGTGCAACTGCAATTGCTGTGTACCCGTATCCGGGTGAGAAATTGAGAAAAAGTCGGCGGGTCAGTGCGGTGAGTTCAATCGCGCCGCCGAGTCCGGCGAGCGCACCACTAATAAAAAAGACGCGGAGGGTGTTATGCATAATCGAAATCCCCGCCGCTTCCGCTGCAGCCGAGCCTTCGCCGACTGCGCGGAGTTGGTAGCCAAACGCTGTCCGAAAGAGGATAAACGTCAGGATAATCGCCAATACGACAGCGATAACGATGCCGAGATGGACCCGATGCGGTGGGAAAAGTCGCGGTAGAAATACCCACTCGGCGATCCGATCGCTCTGCGGCCCGCGTTGTGCGGCTTCTTGCAACGGACCGCCATCTATCATCATACCCACCAGATGGAGCGCGACGTAGTTCAACATGATCGTACTGATAACTTCGTTGACCCCGCGTGTCACCTTGAGCACTGCGGGGATAAGTCCCCATATCCCGCCTGCGAGCGTCGCAATACCGAGGCATATCGGCACAGCAATCCAAGGCGTTTCAGGGAAAAGTGGCGCGAGTTTCGTTCCAAACCACGTCGCTACTAACGCGCCCATCAGGAACTGTCCTTCGGCACCGATATTCCAAATCCCACACCGAAACGCCATCGCAACTGAGAGCCCTGTCATCAGAAACGGCGTGCTTTTCACCAAGGTTTCTCCGAATTTCCGGCTATTCCCAAATGCGCCACCCACGGCTGCTTGATAAGCCTCTAACGGGTTGTAGTTGCAGAGCAGCATGATAATGGCGTTTGTAACAAACGCACTCGCGAGAATTAGAACCGGTGTCACCACCCAGTGAACGTTGATTCTTTTAAATATGTTGGCTACTTTTAGCATCATGTTTTCAGGCTATCACCAAAATCTTTATGGGTTTGCCCCGTCATTAACAATCCGAGTGCTTCAATATCGTTGCGCTGCGCCGTCGCTTCGATCAGTTTACCCCTTGACATGACGTAGAGTCGATCACTCAACAACAAGACCTCGTCTAACTCTGTTGAAATTAACAGGACAGATTTTTTTGCCTCGCGTTGTGCCAACAAATTTTCATGGACATAGCGAGCGGCGTTGACATCTAAACCGCGTGTCGGATTAACAGCAATAAGTAGATCGGGTTGCAGCGAGATTTCCCGGGCGAGGACAATTTTTTGTTGGTTGCCCCCAGAGAGTGTGGCGGCAGGAATGCCACCGATAGGCGGACGGATGTCATAATCCGCGATAAGTTGTTCTGTAGTGTTCCGTTTTCTTTTTTCATTGAGGACATTCCACTGTGCGGTGTTTTCCAAATGCGTTACATTCAACAAAAGGTTTTCTGTAACTGAGAACGACGCGATAACGCCAGTCGTTTGCCGATCTTCGGGGATATAACCGACCCCGCGCCGTCGTACTGCCTTTGTCCCTTTCGGATCGGTGTCTAAGATGCTTATTGTCCCTGATTCGCTGTGCCGTAATCCCATAATTGCTTCGGCGAGTTCGCGCTGTCCGTTGCCATCAACGCCAGCGATACCGACGATTTCACCGCGATGGGTTGTCATAGAGACATCTGACACCGCGATTTCGTTACGACTGCCGAGTACGGTCAGATGTGAGAGTTGTAGCACACTGTCTGATGCGTCGTTTTTGAAAGGGGCGTTTTCTGAGCGTTCAACTTCGTTGATTTCTTCGCCGATCATCTCCCGTGCGAGTTCCCGTGCAGTTAGTTCACCCGTCGGACCGAGATAGACTTTTTTGCCGCGCCGTAAAACGGTAATTCTATCGCTGATGTTTAAAACTTCTTTCATTTTGTGGCTAATGAAGATAATCGCTCTGCCATCGGCTTGGAGTTTGCGGAGAATTGTGAAGAAACCTTCTACTTCTTGCGGACTTAGAACAGCTGTCGGTTCATCAAGGATGAGAATCCGAGCATCAACTGCCAATGCTTTTAGGATTTCCACGCGTTGTTTTAAACCGACCGAAAGGGTTCGTACCAGCGCAGTGGGATCAACCGCGAGACCGAATTGCTCCGAGAGTGCTTGTGTGATTTGGGCAGCCTCCTCTTTCTTGAAAAGGAACTTGCCTAACCATTTCTTATGATCGCCGGTTTTAAATGCGTTCCGTGTGGTGTTCGGATACACTTGCCCAAGACTCAATGCGATGTTCTCAGCGACAGAGAGATTTTCGATCAACATAAAATGTTGATGCACCATGCCGACACCGTTAACAATCGCATCACGTGGCGATTTTGCCCGTAACCTACGTCGCCAGCCTTCACGGTCTGTAACATAGATACGTCCCGCCGATGGCTGGTAAAGTCCGTAGATAAGATTCATCAGTGTGGACTTTCCGGCACCATTTTCCCCTAAAATCGCGTGAATTTCACCCGCTTGAAGCGCAAAATCAACGCTATCAACGGCGACCAAATCACCGAAGGTTTTCGTAACATTCCGAAGTTCAAGGATATTTTCTTTTTCCATCTACAGCAGGCACCACTTTTCCGCGCTCGCGGGTGTCAATTCTCCATCGTAAGCGATAACGCGAAGCGAAACTGTCCAACTCTCGCCTTCAGGTGTTGATACGGAGCCTGTCCAAGTCGGGTTATAGAGTGCCATCCCGTAATCGCGAATGAACCACGGTCCGCGAATGCCTTCATTAAGGATGCTCATAAAGACACCGAACGCGCCATGCCCTGCCAACACATTCTGGTAAGCAACGAAATCCGATTCGCCTTCGTGGACGACATCAACCTCTCCGCTGCGTCCGTTGTCCCCCAACACAATACCCCCCATGACAGGCAAAAGTCTCGGTTCAACGCGGATACCGATGCTCCCGAACTTCGTCTGTGGATACGTCGCAGCACCGTAAGTGGCGATCTTCTCACTCGTCATATCGCAGATAGTAGCATCCGCAAGTGCATGAAGATTGACGGTACGAATTTCGTCAATTAACGGTTCTTCGTTTTCATCACGCCAGACAACATTCTGAACGAATTGGACACCATCGGCATGTGGTGTGATGTCAATATCCTTCTGTGTGTCCATCCGTCCCAATCGCTCAAAGACTTTGTCCGTCCAAGAACGGCGGGGCGGCGATGCCCAAAAACCTGCTTCCCTGTCGCCGACTTGAACCGGTCCTTGTCCGACGAAAATACCGTTGTGGAACGGGTGATCAAAGGCAAACTCCTGAACGACGGTATGTCCTACCGGTGTATAGAACGGAAAGACAAACGGACGGTAAAAGTTCGCTCCCACTCCGCCCAAACATCTGCCTGTGTTGCTTTCAACAACCAGATGCGTTTTGGCATTTACCTTAACTTCAAAATTGTTTTTCATAATTCCTCGTTTACGTTGAGATTAGAAACCTCAACACAGATACAATTTTTAACGGATCAATTTTCTGATTCGTGAGTTTCAGAAGCAGGGTGAACAGCTGAAGGGCGTTCTTGCACCACAGGTATGACGTAGCTCTGGATTGTCAACCCTTCGAGCATCTCAGTCTCCACGCGAGGTTCGGGTTTTTGGCGATGATCAAAGACAACGTAATAGCCTTCCGTTGCGCCTTCCGATGTGAGATACGCGGCGAGCTGCTGCTTGCCTGCTTGATAGCGGATCTCGCCCCGCCAAATCTTTGTTTCGACGATGTATTTTCGCTGATTGTGCGTGATGAGGATGTCCATTCTCCCACGACCAGTTTGCACCTCTATGTGCATGACACCACCGATACGCCTAACAAACTCGTCAAGATAGGCAAGTAAGAGGTGTCGTCCTACCGATTCTTGCGGCGTATCGGGCACCTGCAAAATTCTGAAACCTGCCCGTGCTATGAAATCTCGGAAGTTATCCAGTAACGCCTCCATCTGAATCTGCCCGGTAGATGTGAGATACTCATGAAGTGCTTCGTCGGTATCTTCTGGGAAGTATTCTTGCTCTAACCCGTTTACGAGTGGCTTGAACGCCCTCATAATCCGGTAAAGATAAAGCGGATTGAGAATCTCACACATACCATCAGTGCCCTCTTTAATAACACCATAGGTAGCGAGTTCACTGATAATATCATCGTCGAGATTGAAGTCTACGCCTTCTTCACGCGCCATAATCCGCATGAGAACGCTTTCAAAGCGTGGATTCCTGCGGATATTAGTCGTCAGATGTTCAATGTTGGTATTCCGTCCACGGAGGAGTCGTGTATGTGCTACCGTAAAATGTTCCATCGCAATCGTCTCAGCTTTCGGGATATCCATCTCTTCGGTAAGAATCTGTGCCAACCGATTGACAAGCACAGGTTGACCAGCAGTCTGCTTGTGAATGGATACCACAACTTCAGGAGCGAACCCTTGACCGACCTCCGCAGTATATTGTCCAAGCAGTTCTTTGACTTGTTCAAGTGTAAAGTTGGGTAGATGGAACTCATCCTGAATATTGAACGGCGAGATGGATCTGTCGTAGTTGAGTTGAATGATGTTCTTGACACCAACAATGCCGACACTGTGGGGACACCGCGTTCTATCGGAGAGATAAATATGGCGTAGTGACCGCAAAAAACCTTTAACAGCGGCGCGCGGGATCGCATCAAACTCATCAATGAGCAGCACAACTTTCTGCTTAATGGTATAGGACGAATCAAGGAGGCGCGCCAGTTGGGCAAAGAACCTTCTCATCGCTCTATGATCTGTTATCTCGGTCTTTTCCAAAAATTCTATAAGTGCCTCAGAAGGGACCTGTCCACGCTGCTGAAAAACCTTTTCTATTTCTTCACGAATATCTTCGGAGAGTCCCCGGTAAAAATCAGCGGGGCTATCGTCTTCGGACTCCTCAAAGTTCAGTTGAATTGGGAAATATGTTAAATCCTCAGTTGTAAGTGCGTCAAGTGCTAATCGGAAGAAGGTCGTTTTGCCGGTCTGGCGCGGCGCAAAAAGGACGATATATTTCCCCTGCTTGATACGGTCTATGAAATCGGCAGTCGCTTTTGTGCGTGGGACGATGTAGTTATCTTCAGGATACAAGCGCCCTTCGGTTCCAAAACGTTTCATCTAATTTTCGGGTTGGAAACCCAAGTCTTCAGGCTTGGGTAGTTGACGTACCCTTTTCCCCGCTGTTAAATTGTGGTTTGATTGCGCGACGTGATAGGGTATTGACTCTCGATTAAGTATATCACATCATTGCTTAGCAGTCAATATAAATATAAGATGAAATTCCCGCTTTACATTTACAAGGCAAACATGCTATAATATCCCCATATTTTACAATGTAATGGAGGAAAAGTACACACATGAAAAACTTTTGTTGGACTGTCTTATGTCTTTTCGCAATCGGATTCATACTTGTTGGGAATATAGATCTCAACGCGAAAGGGCACGAGAAATTCAAGGTTGCGATGCTCCTACCCGGTTCTATCAGTGACGCGGGTTGGAATGCTTTGGCGTATGAAGGGCTTAAAGAAATTGAAGAACAACTCGGTGCGGAAACCAGCCACGCTGAGACCCGAACCCCGGCGGATCAGGAAGAACAATTCCGTTCCTACGCACTTGACGGTTACGACTTGGTGTTTGGACACGGCTATGAGTTCCAAGACCCAGCGAAAGCGGTGGCAGCCGACTTTCCTGAGACGATTTTCATAACATCTTCCGGTGGCACGATCACGGATAATATCTCACCAGCGAACTTCCGCGTTGAAGAGCCTGCCTATCTTTTAGGGATGATCGCAGGCATGATGACGAAAACCAATAAACTCGGTGTGATGGGTGGACAGAATATACCGTCTGTGAATAGCACGTTTATGGCGTTTGAAGGCGGTGCGAAAAGTGTGAATCCTGATGCTGAAGTCTCTTGGGTATACGTCGGAAATTGGGAGGACATCGGCAAAGGTAAGGAACTCGCCCTGGCACAGATTAATGAGGGTGTTGATTTTATCTTCCCGAATGCTGATGCTGCTGGACTCGGTGCCTATGAGGCGGCTGAGATTTTTAATAAATCTGAAACCGCCGAAAAAGAGGAAAGGATGGTGTATACCTTCGGGGCGAATCGCGACAAGAGTGATATTTCTCCGACCGTGATTGCGAATGCCGTGATTACGCCGAACGCTTTTGTACAGATTGCCAAACTCATCAAGGACGGCAAGTTTAAGCCACAGGTTTATACTTTCAATATGTTGACAGACGAAGCAATCACCCTTACCTACAGCCCCGCCTTGAAGGATAAGGTTCCAGAAAATGTCCAAAAAGCCGTTGAAGATGCAAAAGCCAAGATCCTTGCGGGTGAGTTGAAGGTACCACAAATTGATTTCACTGAAAAGGAAGACGACAAAGATTAACCTATCTCCGCAACCGTGCGTCGCTGGCGCGTTTGCTGAGCGCGCCAGCGGATACAGAGAAGGATTTATATGAAATATACCGCTTGTAAATCAGGGCATAGCTCTGCAACCTATGCTATATACTTGTGGCTTTTCGCAATCGGACTTATGCTCATTGGAAATACATACGCCTACGCGAAGGGACATGAAAAATTTAAGGTTGCTTTACTTCTGCCCGCTTCCATCACCGATGGCGGATGGAATGCTTTCGCTTACGATGGTCTCAAAGCGATTGAAAAGGAGTTAGGGGCGAAAGTTAGCCACGTTGAGAGTCGAACTCCTACGGATCAGGAAGCACACTTTCGCGATTACGCACTGGATGGGTACCAACTGATTTGGGGACACGGCTTCGGATATCAGGAATCTGCGAAACAAGTTGCGCCAGACTTCCCCGAAACGGTTTTTATTACCTCCACTGGGAACACCGTTACCGATAACATATCTCCGATAGTTTTCGCGATTGAGGAGCCCGTTTACTTGTTAGGGGTTATAGCCGGCTCAATGACAAAGACAAACAAAATCGGTATTGTTGGTGGACAAAACATCTCAGCTATCAATAGTATGTTTAGTGCGTTTGAAGAGGGTGCGAAAAGCGTTAACCCTGATGTCGTGGTGCGTCGGGCGTATGTCGGTAATTGGTCGGACATCGGGAAAGGGAGGGAACTCGCCCGGGCACACATTAATGAAAACAGCGACTTTCTCTTTCCGGTTGCAGATGTCGCGGGACTCGGCGTTTTTCAAGCTGCAATGGAGGCACAATCCGATGGAAAGACGGTCTACACTTTCGGGGTATATCGAGACCAGAGCGAGTTGTCCCCTACAACTATAGTCGCGAGTGCGATTGTTACCCCCAAGGTCTTTGTGAACCTCGCCAAGGTTGTGATGGAAGGCACCTTTGAACCGCAACCCTATCGCTTCACAATGGCAGAAGATGAAGCACTTACTTTTCTCTACAATCCGGCATTGAAGGATAAGGTGCCAGAGACAACACAAAAAGCCGTTGAGGATGCAAAAGCCAAAATTCTCTCAGGGAAATTAAAGGTGGAGCAAACCTATCTTACACAATAGCCGTCAACCGTCAGTTTGTGTACCGCTGGTGTCCTTGCCCAATTTCAAACCTCGCCAGCGGTAACGAATAATAAGGAAGCATTCAGGTGAAACAACGAATTTATCGGAATTTGTTAGATAAACTTGGACGTTCAGTCCTAATCGTATGTCTCTTCGTCATCGGGTCTATAAGCGGTTGCGAGAGAGTTCAGGATAGCAGCAAAATTATCTACACGCCAGAACCCGGAACATTCAAAGTTGGTATGCTCCTACCGGGTTCCATTAAGGATCAAGGTTGGAACGCCTTGGCGCACGATGGCTTAACAGCGATCGAAGCCGAACTCGGTGCCGAAATAGACTACGTCGAGAGTTTAACGCCTGATGTCTGGGAAACAGACTTTCGTGCCTATGCTATGGATGGCTACCGCCTCATTTTCGGGCACGGCTACGAGTATCAGGAGGCAGCGATAGCCGTCGCGCAAGATTATCCTGAAATCATCTTCATTACGTCTGCGGGCGCAAGTGGAGCTATTCGTGAGAATGTCTCCCCGATTGTCTTTCGGCTTGAACAAGCCACCTATCTGTTGGGGATGATAGCCGGTCTGATGACCCAAACCGATAAGATCGGGATGGTTGGTGGCCAGGAACTTCCGTCTGGTAGTAGCGTGTTTATGGCGTTTGAAGGCGGTGTGAAAAGTGTCAACCCTAATGCTGTCCTGCAACGGGCTTATGTTGGCGACTGGGAGAGCATTGCTAAGGCAAGAGATATCGCTACCACACAGATTCAGGAAGGCGTTGACTTCATTTTTCACAACGCGAATGAGGCTGGACTCGGTGTGTTCGAAGCAGTTATCATGGCGCAGGACGCTGGCAAAACCGCCTATTCCTTCGGTGCCAACCGCGATCAAAGTGCTGTCTCTCCTCGGGCAGTGCTTGCTAATGCCGTGATTACACCGAAAGCCTATATACAACTCGCAACGGCTGTCAAGGCAGGGACATTTGAATCTAAACTCTATGTCTTTACAATGACAACCGACGGTGCAATCGCTTTGACCTATAACCCAGAGCTGAAATCTCAGGTGCCTGAAGAGGTACAACAAAAGGTTGAGGCAGCGAGACAGCAAATTCTTGCCGGTACATTAGCGGTGCCACAAATCAATTTTAGTGCGGCGGAATAACCCGTTTGGTAGGAGCGATCTCGGGTCGCGACACATTGAGGTTTATAGCGATGAAAGATAAAATAGAAATTGATGGTGTTGAAGTTACCTTCTCCGAGGATGAAACGATTCTTGAGGTTGCGCAACGCCATGAAAAAGAGATTCCAACGCTCTGCTATGATCCGAGGCTTGAGCCTTTCGGTGGTTGTCGCCTTTGCATCGTCGAGTTAGAAGGTGCGCGAAACCCTGTGGCATCTTGTACGACGCAAGCTACACCCGGAATGGTAGTGCGGACAGCCACTGATACAATAGAGGCGTACCGGAAGACGCTGCTGGAGATGGTTGTTAGCGAGAATCGCGAAGTTGATGTGTCCCCATTGCGCGGTTATGCTGCTGGTGAACTCGCGGACCTCCGCGATAAGTACGCAATAAACGGCACCCGTATGACAGGTGCGAAATCCGGCAGTAATAAAACCGAAGATGATAACCCGTTTATCCTCAGAGATTATGAACTTTGTATCTCGTGTTATCGGTGCGTCCGCGTCTGTGCTGAACAAGAGGGTGACCACGCTATTAACGTCATGAACCGCGGCTTCCATACACAGATTACGACTGAATTTGATGGTCTCTTAAAGGATTCCGCTTGCACTTTTTGCGGGCAGTGTATCCAGACCTGCCCGACCGGTGCACTCGCCGACAAGAAAGCACTTCGCGCAGCGGATGAAGTCGCGGACACCATCCCTGACAAAACCCGCACTATCTGCCCGTATTGTGGGGTCGGTTGTTCCGTTGATATACTCACAAAAAATGAGAAAATTGTTGGTATTCATCCCGCCATGGATGGGCCTGCGAACCAAGGCGCGCTCTGTGTTAAAGGTCAGTTTGCTTACGACTTTGTGCAGCACTCGGACCGGTTGAAAACCCCACTCATCCGTGGAGACGACGGCGAGCTCCACGAAGCTACATGGGAAGACGCGCTTGACAAAGCCGCTGAAGGTTTCCAACAAGCCAATGCTGAACACGGTAGACACAGTATCTACGGCATCGCTTCTGGGCGCGCACCGAGTGAAGCTGCGTATCTGATGCAGAAGTTTATCCGTGTCGGGTTCGGGAGCAACTACATCGACAACTGCAGCCGTGCCTGACACGCGCCGACCGTTGCCGGTCTGGCAGCGACAATCGGACGTGGCGCGATGTCTAATCCGCTCGTTGATATGCAGAAGCCGGAGGTCATCTTCTGCATCGGCACAAATATGACAGAATGTCACCCTGTTGCAGCAACGGGGCTTAAGAAGGCAATCGCCCGTGGTGCGAAACTCATCGTCGCGGATCCGAGACGCATCGGGTTGGCGGAGTTGTCGCATCTCTACCTACCGCTCCGCGTCGGTTCCGACACAGCACTACTCCTTGGGATGGCACACGTGATCGCCCGCGAAGGCTTGATTGACGAAGATTTTATCGAAAATCGCACGACTGGGTTTGACGAATTCTTTGAGCATATCAGCCAGTGGACACCGGAATGGGCAGAAACGATTACGGGTGTACCCGCAAAGGATATTGAGACAGCAGCGATGTGGTACGGTGGCGCGAATAAGGGAGCCATCTACTACACGCTTGGGATCACAGAACATATCTGTGGCGTTGAGAATGTTCAGAGCCTCTGCAATCTCGCCTTGATGACCGGGAATGTCGGGCGCGAGGGAACGGGTATCAACCCGATGCGCGGGCAAAACAACATTCAAGGTGCGGGCGACAGCGGCGCACTGCCAAACAACTACCCCGGCTTCCAAGCCGTTACGGATCCAGAGTATCAGGCGAAGTTCAAAGCAGAATATGGCAGAGCCATTGATTTAGAGAAGGGTATCACTAAAGTGACCGCCTTAGAACTTTGTGGTGACAGCATCCATGCGATGCTCATTGATGGCGAAAACACATTGCTCTCCGATCCGGATCGAGAACATTGTGAGCACGCGCTCCGTTCGTTGGATCATCTCGTGGTTATTGATATTTTCCTCACCGAAACCGCCGAACTTGCCGATGTGGTGCTACCCGCGACCGCATGGGGTGAAACAGATGGGGTCTGCACAAATACGGAACGCCGGGTCCAACGGATGCGCGCTGCAGTCCCGCCACCGGGTGAGGCGAAACCGGATTGGTGGATTATTTGTCAGATTGCCCAACGTCTTGGGTTTGAAGGGTTTGATTTTAACGCACCGAAGCCGATTTTCAATGAACTCTGTCGGGTTTCACCGATTTACGCAGGATTAGATTGGGAACGCATTGACAAGAGTGAATACCAATGGCCCGTGCCGCACAAGGAACATCCGGGTACGCCACGGCTACATGAAGAATCGTTCATCAACGGTCGTGGTATTTTTTCAAACGTCCATTACCGAGACCCGGCTGAGACAATTAGTGAAGACTTCCCGGTATGGCTCACAACAGGGAGACGCTTGCAGTCCTATCACACACGAACACAGACGGGTAGGGCACAAGGGATTGATTACCTCTTGTCGGAAGAATCGCTTGAAGTCAATCCAGCAGACCTTGAGAAGTGGGAATTAACGGATGGCGAATGGTGTAAAATGAGTAGTGCGCGCGGCAGTATCAACATCAAAGTCAAATCGACGAACCGTTCGCCGCGTGGCACCGTCTTTGCCAGTTTCAGTTTTGCAGATGTTCCAGTTAACCTATTGACAGGTTCTGGTTATGATCCGATTACGCACACGGCTGAATTAAAAGTGTGTCCGGTGCGGTTGGAGCCACTTTAGTGGGTTTTCAGTTGTCGCGTAAGAGCCGTTTAGGACAGTACCGAATTAAATTCTAAAATCTTCATTTAAGCAAGTTTAAGTGAAATTGTAAAAAAAGTTCGCTTCATCGGGCGAATTCGAGGTAAATAACATTATGAAAATTAGAGTAACCGCCATTTTCGTTAAAGATCAGGAAAGTGCGCTAAAGTTTTATACTGAAAAATTGGGATTTGTCAAGAAGAGGGACATTCCCTTAGAAAATGGTGACAGATGGCTTACGGTAGTAGCAAAAGAAGAACAAGACGGGCCTGAACTTTTATTAGAACCATTATCTGATAACCATTTTAAACCCGCCGGAACGTATCAAAAAGCTTTATTTAATGCAGGGCTTCCATATACCCAATTCAGTGTGGAAAACGTTCAGGAAGAATATGAGCGATTAATCAACCTTGGCGTCGAATTCAGTGTAGAACCTACTGAGATAGGAACAACAATTTTTGCTGTTTTCGATGATACTTGCGGAAATAATATTCAGATCGTAGAAATTGAGTGAGGGTGGTTCATTTTAATATGAGGCGTGAGTGCAGGATATAATTTCAGAAACGGTATAATATCCACAGAAATCTCTCACCAATAAACCAACCAAGGAGATGCTTCATGAATTGGAAATCACGTTGGTCTGAACAGCATGTAGATGTTGATGCTTTAAAGCAACAATTAGAAACCGAAGGCTTCAATGCCTACGAGTGGTCGGGTCGTCCTGGCGGTGCCTATCTTGATTATATCCATACCCAAGATGAAGTTGTCTGTGTGTTATCTGGCACGGCAGATGTGAAGGTCGCCGACGAACACGGGTCTATAGAAAGTGGTGATAGGGTTGATGTTCCTGCGAATACCTACCATTCGATTACTGTCACAAGCAAAGAGCCGTTAGTTGTTTTAACAGGTATGCGGAAAACTTAATATTGTACGGCTTACACAAAATTTAAAAATAAAAAGGAGAACATATGAACATCACTGTCAAAACAGGTGGATTTGCCCAAGAACAGAGCGATGTGATTGCCATCGGTGTGCTGGAGAATCCAGATTTCTATAGTGCTCCGCTCCAAACTATAGATCAGGCACTCGGTGGACGCATTCGCGAACGAATGAACCTCGGCGATTTCACAGGCAAGTTGAAAACCACGAGTTGGCTCTATACAAACGGTGTGATAACCGCGCCTCGCGTGCTACTGGTCGGTTTGGGTGAGTATCACGACCTCACTGTCGAAAAAGTCCGTCAGACAGCCGGTCACGCCGTTCGGACGATTCGGGATATGGGCTTAAGAAACGCCGCTGTTCCGATTCCAAACGAAGCCACCCCTGAAATGATACAAGCCGCAGCGGAAGCCTCTCTCCTTGCCCTCTATCAGTTTGATGAACACAAAACCGGAAACGATGATGAAGACGAAAAGAAAAAATTTGAATCCATCACGTTCTTAACTGAAAGTGATCACAATCAGACAACAGTAGAAGCAGCAGCTCAGCGCGGAGAAGTAATTGCTAACGGCACACTGCTCGCCCGTGATTTGAGCAATCAACCTGCAAATTATCTCACGCCAACGCAACTTGCCGACAAAGCAGAAGCGGTAGCAGAGGCAACAGGACTCGGTTGTGAAATTTTTGACAAAGCCACCTTAGAGGAAAAAGGTTTCCGAACACTCCTCGCTGTCGCCCAAGGAAGTGCCGAAGAACCACGCTTTATCATTCTGGAATATACGCCTGACGGTGAAGGGCAAGATACCGTCGTGCTTGTCGGAAAAGGGATTACATTTGACACAGGTGGTATCTCGCTCAAAGGCGGCAGCGGCATGCATGAGATGAAACATGATATGTCGGGTGCTGCTGCTGTAATCGGCGCGATGCAAGTCATCGGTCAACTCAAACCGAATGTGCGTGTCATTGGTATCGTTGCCGCGACCGAAAATATGCCGAGTGGAACGGCGATTAAGCCCGGTGATGTCGTTACCTCTTATGGCGGTAAAACGATTGAGATTCTTAACACCGATGCTGAGGGACGACTCGTGTTAGCGGATGCGCTTGGATGGACGGCACAGTATAACCCAAAAGGTGTTGTTGACTTAGCCACACTCACGGGTGCCGTGATTGGTACTTTAGGACATATCGCAGCGGGGGCATTGGGGACAGATCCAGAACTCATGGGGAAAGTAAAGTCCGCAGCTGAAAAAACGCACGAACGGGTCTGGGAACTACCGCTCTGGGACGATTACGATGAAGGCGTTAAAAGCAAGGTCGCGGATGTGCAGAACATCGGCGACGGCACGGCTGGCACGATTGCCGGAGGCGCGTTTCTCAAGAAGTTCGCAGAAGACTATCCGTGGGTGCACCTCGACATCGCTGGCACTGCTTGGGGTATGAAAGGCTCTACGTATATCCCTGAAGGTGCGTCAGGCTACGGCGTGCGGTTGTTGGTGCAATTGGTTGAAGACTGGTAGATTTCTTTGCTATACTACAACAAAAAGCCCTGTCGGATTGTCCAACAGGGCTTGATCTGTCACTATTTCACTATTGAAAAGATTTAACTGTTTAATTTACAAGTTCTGGTTGATGCAATATCTTCTTTTCATCCGAAACAATAAATTCCGCTTGAATATCCCATATACTGTGCTGATCAATTTTAATCTCGTAAATCCTACATTTGAATCTATATTTCTCATTCGGTAAAATTTCTACTTCCTCGCCATTTTCATCCATGCTATGAAGACCAGCACCATGCGTGGTAATGGAGAACAGTCTAAGTTTATTGTTGGTGTATAACTCTACATTACTTCCATAACGTGTGTGCTTTACAACTGCCTCAAAGGTTAATACCTTATCTATATACATTTCAGGATCGTTTAATACCTCTGAAAAAGATAAGGCAACATTTGGATCGCTTGTATCTCGTTTAGATACACCTATCGTTCCACATCCTATGGAAATGAAAGACACGATGACTAATATGTATACGAACGATGTTCTCAACATTGAATTTTCCCCTCACACAACTCGTGTCAAGATAGATTGTCGTTGAAAAAATTTATCCCATTTTCAAGCAATCTCTTCATAACGCGCCGCTGGCGAGGTTATAAACCTCGCCAGCAAAGGCATTTGTGTAAATCCTAACTTCTTATCCTTCAGAGCGGATCTGGATTAACTTATTAACAGCGTGAATATATGCCCGGGCACTTGCCTCAATGATGTCTGTGCTGGCACCGTGTCCTGTGATGATGTGTCCGTTGTCTTGTACCTTCAACGAGACTTCACCGATAGCGTCTTCGCCTTCGGTTACGGAACGGATCTGGTAGTCGATGAGGTTCAGTTGGATGTCAACAACCTGACCAATCGCCTTAAACGCCGCATCAACGGGGCCGTCTCCAGTTGAGGCTTTTTCAACCACACCGTCTTCCGTCCGAATCCCGACTGTCGTTGTCGGCGAAATTTTCGTTCCACTGACGACTTGAATATAATCAAGTTCAAAGACAGCAGGGATTGCGCGAATCTCATCGCTCATGATCGCTTCAAGGTCGGCATCCTGCACCGCTTTCTTCTTATCAGCGACCCTCAGGAATCTTTCATAGACTTTGTCTAACTGTTCAGCATCCACTTCATAGCCGAGTTCGCTGAGTCGGTGTCTGAGTGCGTTGCGTCCGGAACGCGGGCTGAGGATGAGTTGACTCTCTTTCCAACCGATCTCTTTCGGGTCAATGATCTCAAACGTTACGCGTGATTTGATGATCCCGTCCTGATGGATACCCGAACTGTGTGCGAAGGCGTTCGCGCCGACAATCGCTTTGTTCGGTTGCACGGAAATACCCATCGTTCGGCTCACACGCCGACTAATCGGGACAATCTCTTTGGCGTTAATCTCGGTATAATATTCTTTGAAATAGTCTCGCCGCGTTCGGATTGCCATAACGACCTCTTCAAGTGAGGTGTTCCCGGCGCGTTCTCCGAGCCCGTTGATTGTGCATTCTACCTGACGCGCGCCTTGCTCAATCGCGATAAGACTGTTGGCTACTGCCAATCCGAGATCGTTATGACAATGAACACTAATAATGGCATCGTCAACGTTCGGGACATTTTCCATGATGCCTTTAATCAGGTCGCCAAATTCCGTTGGGACTGTCCACCCGACGGTTTCTGGGATATTGACGACCGTTGCACCTGCAGCGATAGTCGCTTCAACGACTTCATAAAGAAACGCTAACTCTGTCCGCCCTGCGTCCATCGGTGAAAATTCTACATTCGCATCCGAGTGTCCTTCACAGAGACGCTTAGCATAGGCAACAGCATCCGTTGCCATCCGGAGTGTATCTTCGGGGGTTGTCCGTGTGATGCGTCCCATGTGAATCGGCGATGTACCGACAAAGGTATGGATACGGGCGCGCGGCGCGTCCTCAATCGCTTTCCATGCAGCCGTAATGTCTTTCTCTACAACGCGAGAGAGGGCGCAAATTTCCGGTCCTTCAACCTCGTTGGCTATCCGTTTGACAGCTTCAAAGTCACCCGGTGACGAAATTGGGAATCCAGCTTCAATGACATCAACATTTAATTTGGCGAGATGCTTGGCAATTTCGAGTTTTTCCTGGATACCAAGAGCAGCACCGGGAGTCTGCTCGGCATCACGGAGCGTTGTATCAAAAATATAGACTTTCTGCTGGTTGGTTTCAAAATCGTCCAAGGCTCTTTCCTCCAGTTTAGAGTCGTCAGTTATCAGTTGTCATGCTTCGCAGTGAGAACAGTTAAGAGGGTTTGTGTGGCAGCTACAGTCAACTGGACTGCCACAAGTGATCACCTGAAAACTGAGTACTGAAAACTGACGACTATTCTTTACATTTCACGTCCGACAGCGATAGCAATCGGTTTCAGCTCTCGCATGAGTGTCTCAAATTGATCTGGGAACAACGATTGTGCGCCATCTCCTGTCATTGAATGATCAGGGTCATGATGTACTTCAAGTAACAGTCCATCGGCACCTGCAGCCACAGATGCCTTCGTCATATCACACACCAAACTCCGAATACCGGTGCCGTGGCTTGGATCAACGACAATTGGCAGATGGCTTAATTCGTGAATAACAGGAACCGCATTCAGATCAAGCGTGTTACGCGTATGGGGTTCAAATGTACGAATGCCGCGCTCACATAGAATAACATCCGGGTTGCCTTCTGCGAGAATATATTCAGCAGCGAGCAGCCACTCTTCGATTGTTGAGGACATCCCACGCTTGAGGATCACCGGTTTCTGCGCCTGTCCGACTTCGCGCAAGAGATAAAAATTGGTCATGTTCCGGGTCCCGAGCTGGAACATGTCTGTGTATTCGCCGACGAGTTCGACTTCGTGTGGTGTCATGACTTCGGTGACAATACCGAGTCCAGTTTCGTCTTTTGCTTCTTGTAGCATCTTGAGCGCGCTTTCACCGTAGCCTTGGAAACTATAAGGTCCCGTTCTCGGTTTAAAGGCACCGCCCCTGATGAAACTCGCACCTGCTTTTTCAACGAGCCGAGCGATGGTCACGATCTGTTCTGTACTCTCTACTGCACACGGACCGGCGATAACAGGGACCTGCTTGCTGCCAATCTTTGTGCCGTTGACTGCAATCACTGTGGGTTCATCCCGAAATTCGCGGCTCGCCAACTTGAACGGTGCTGTAATCGGCATCGTCCGTTCAACACCGGACATGGATTCTATCGGAATATCACCAAGCAATGTTTTATCTCCTATAACACCGATGACCGTGTGCCGTTCGCCAGTTGAGATTTGCGCTTTCAACCCGACACTTTCGATCCGTTTAACAACAGCATCGATATCTGATTGTGTCGCATCGGTCTTAGTAACGATTACCATTCTTTTCAACTACCTCCAACAAATTACGCTATCTGTCCCAAATCAAATACGGTTAAAAAAAATTACCCAACATCGAATTTATCTTCAACGCTGGGTGGTGATACTGGAATCGGTTAGTCATACAATTGGGGCATTACCTACGAACCTTCACCACCTATCGTTGCCGTACAAATATAAGTACAGATAAAACACAAATACGCCTTTTAACAGCAAACTGCTGCTTGCAAGCCGCATAAGTCTTTTCAATAGCAAGTTTTTGCTTGCAAGCGGCGCAAAAAAGGCCCAAGCATCAAGAACGTCCTTCCGAACGATCCCTACACCGGTTATTTGTGTTTCAATGGTGTTGTGTTCAAGCGTTCGCATTATCAAGTGCCTCGAATCTGGACAACGAAAAACATATCCACTACGTCTCAAAACAGCCTCTGCTATTTATTAATAAGACGTTATTTAGAAAAAAACGTTTAGTTTTTGTAATAGGGAAACCCCATAACAAAACGGTAGTGTCCGCTATCACTAACTTTAATTATATAATAACACATTTTTTTTTGCAAGTCAAATTTCTTTTTTGTAGAATCTATCGGCAGTCAGTTGGCAGCCATCAGCGAGTGTTGTTACCGTGGAGGTTGCTCTTACAAGAAAGCATCCAAAATAGTTTTGACAGACAAGCCGAAGTATGCTAACATACAAAACTGAATTCCCACAATACACAATATAATGTAGACGGAGAAATTATGCAAAAAGAAGAGGCTTTCACACCTATCACTGTTGGAATTATGGGCGGTTCCGCTTCTGGGAAAACGACATTTGCCAAAGCTTTGGCGGAAGCCCTCGCGGAATACTCGCCTATTGTGCTAAACCAAGATTCCTATTTCCGGGACTGGTCGGAATACTCCGAGGCAGAGCGAGAACGCGTAATTACCGCGAATCATCCGGATGCCGTCCTATGGGATGCCCTCATTACAGACATCAAGAAACTGCGTGCCAGAGACGCTATTGATGTCCCGACCCCGGGCACCCGCGGTGCCCAACGCGGGGACGAACAGACGAGTGTTCACCCGAGCGATGTTGTCATTGTAGAAGGACATCTTATCTTCTGGAGTGAAGATTTGCGTGATTTGATGGACATCAAACTATTCCTTGATGTAGATGCACACGAGCGCGTCTTGCGCCGGATGCTCCGTGATGTTGCACAGCGCGGTGGCGATCTGGAGTGGGCGATCAACTGGTACCGGCGCGATGTCCTCCCAAATTTTCCTGTCTACACCGAACCTTGCAAACAGTACGCAGACCTCGTTATTCCATTCCAAAACGAAAATCCGATTGCGTTGCACACACTCGTTGCCGGAATCCGCGCCCGAATTCAGGAAAACAAAACTTCTTCATAAACGCGCGTCGAAAACGTACTTTCCCCTTCATAGTCATTTTGACATACCCTCAGTGCCACAGTGGCAAGGGTGATGTCAATTTGGCAAATCTACACTGCCTCCCTACTTCTTCTATGAATCGTGTTATATAGATGGGGTTTCCACGTGGTAAGCACAAGACCTACCGCCACAGCGATTAGGAAACTCCACTCGCTGTGGACAGCCAGCAGCTGAAAAGCTGCTTTGGCACGGAATTTGCTTCATATACAAACAGAACGGTAACACCGTCGGATTGCCCCTGAAAAGATTGGCATAGAACTTGCACCTAACATTTACACAAACAAAATTCAGAAGGAGAAAAAAAATGACTTACTTAACAACACGCAGACCGATGCGAAACCTATTTAACCTCCACAACCAGATGGAGCGGGTTTTTAGCGACCTCTTCGCCTCTCACGAAGATGGAACGGATACGGACAGCACCGCTTGGATGCCTACCGTAGATATTTCTGAAACGGAAAATGGATTTGAGATCCGCGCTGAACTTCCCGGCGTATCCGAAAACGATGTCAACGTCTCTGTAACCGACAATCTGCTCACGATCAAAGGCGAAAAACATCAAGAAGCAGAGACAGACGGCAAAAACTACCACCGTGTTGAACGCCGGTACGGCAGCTTCCAGAGAAATTTCACGTTGCCAAGACACATCGAAACCGATGCTATCAAAGCGGAATTCAAGGACGGCATCTTGACACTCGGAATTCCGAAGGCGGAAGCCGCGAAACCGACTGAAGTTCCGATTACAGTAAATTCCTAACCTAACGACTCGGGCGTGCCTCGTCTGTTAGATAGCACACGGGGCATGTCCAATAGCACATAAACAAAAATATACGAGGCATAACGCCTTCACACTACTAAAGGAGAAAAAAATGACTTATTTGACTTTACACAGCCCGGCAAGAAACCCATTCAGATTTTACAGCCCGTTTTTTGCACCTCCGCGCGTAAGAACCGACGCAGGTACATATCACTGGGCACCCTCGGTTGATATTTCGGAAACAGACGACACATTTGAAGTCCGCGCCGAATTGCCAGGTGTCGCAAAAGATGATCTCCACGTCTCTGTCAAAGATAATCTCTTGACGCTCAGCGGCGAAAAGCGGCAGGAAAATGCAGATGACACGCAAAACTATCGCCGCGTTGAACGCCGCTATGGAAGTTTCCAACGCAAATTTACGCTTCCATCGGAAGTGGCGACAGACGATATCAAAGCCGAATACAGTGACGGTGTGTTGACGCTCTCTATTCCGAAACCGGAAGCAGCGAAACCGACCGAAGTTCCGATTACAACGACATCTTAAGACACACCCCTTAAAACCAACAAAAAGGCTGGCGCGTCAATGTGCCGGCCTTTTCGTTTTTCCTATGATTAAGTGTGCTACGCTTCGCCTTTGTCTTTCAATACACCGATATAGAGGAGCGCAGCGAGGATTGCACCGACGCACGGTCCCACGAAGTAGAGCCAAATGTCGGCATAATTTCCACTGACGATAGCAGGTCCCAAAGTCCGTGCCGGATTGAGAGAAGCCCGCGTCAACGGTCCCCCCATAAGGATACAGAAAATTAGTGCCAGTCCAATTGCGAACCCCGCGAAATTGCCTGCTTTCCCACTCACAGCGGTGTTGAAAATTGTGTTGACGAGGAAGAAGGTGAGTACAATTTCGATAACAAGTCCTTGCAGCGGCGTAACACCTTCAGCCAAAATTGTCACACCCAGATCGCCGGGATTCGGTAGCACGGCATTAAGCAGAACTGCTCCGAGAATTCCGCCAAGAAATTGCACGACCCAGTATCCGATCGCTGCCACGAATTCAATCTCGCCTGCTATCAGTAAGCCAAGCGTCACAGCCGGATTGATATGCGTGCCGGAGAGGTGCCCATAAGCATAGATAAACACTACAATGACTAAACCGTGAGCGAGTGCAACACCTAATAAGTTAGCTTGAGTGATCGCCAGCGCGCCAGCACCGATAAAAATCAGGGCAAACGTACCCACAAATTCAGCGACTAAACTCTTCGTATTCATAAAACTTTCCTCGAATGTGAACTATCAGATAACCATTCCTAATCACTATTTTAATCCCAACTTTTGACAAAATATTGACACACCTTTGGTAATTTGATTTGCAAATTGACAATTCTTGGTGAACATGCTACATTATAGTAAATTTCATAATTATTTGCACACACGGTAACTCGTAGGGGCTGGGTGACCCAGCCCCTACGAAGGGGAAAAGTGTAAACATATTTTCCGATTTTACTATAACTTCCAAATTTTTACATCAAATACTGTTTCGTAAGCAATATCAAAAGGAGAAATCTTCATGGAAAAAGAAATCAGAGCTGATGTCAAAGGCATTGACCGTTTTATCTTTGAAGCGGGGGCAGACAGGGAACAACTCCATCTCCACATCTCCGAAGTCGGACCCGGGCAACGCGCGCATCCACCCCATACACACGACGGACAAGAAATTTTCTACGTATTTTCTGGGGAAGGTGAAGTCTTATTTGGTGAAGAGACACACGGCGTCAGCAACAACGAAGCCGTCCATGTCGATTGCCAAGTTTTACACGGGATCCGCAACGTCGGGGAGACACCGCTCCGCTATGCCGTGATTATCGCGAAGTGATAGGTCTTGAAAGACGCGGTTGTCTATGAAACTCTTTTAGCGTTATGCTATTCTGGTGAGTTGTCGGATAATTGCGCCGTGTATAAGTGACAGATACCGTAAATGCCCGCAGCGATCAGGACGATTCCGACACCTGCTAACCCGCGCCGCACCCAAATTGGTTGTAAAAAGATTGGCAACCCGACAGTGAACCAACGCGGTTGCAGTAGTTCTGACATAGCGATGCTGAAATACAGTACACCGTAAGCGATCAAACCGATGTCGCTTGCGAGTTCCTGTTTTAACGGGGTGACCGGTAGTTTGAAAGGATTGAGGAGATAATCACCTGATAAGATTAGCGTGATGCCCACAACCAGAAATGCTGAGAGAATCACACTCGGATACCCTGAACCCCGGAGGGTTACCAGTAAGACGATACTGATGCAACCCAATAGGAGGCTCATCACGCCTTGCATAACTTGATAACTTCTATTTTGTGAAATCATTTACCACTTTCTTATCCGAATCGGATGCGCGGATCAACCAACGTATAACTGATGTCGGTTAGCAACAGACCGACAATATACAGTACAGAGGCAAGATAGACCATACTTCGCACAATAGCGAAATCTTGTGCTTGAATCGCCTCGATCGTAAAACTTCCCAACCCCGGAATCGCGAAAAACGCCTCCATCACCAAACTTCCCATAAACAACAGTGGAATTGCCAACACGACATTCGTTAAGATCGGAATCATCGCATTTTTCAGTGCGTGTTTAAAGAGAACACCGGCTTCACTCACACCTTTTGCCCGTGCTGTCCGGACATAATCCCGATTTACCTCCTCAAGGAATATCGTACGATAGAAGCGGATGCCACCACCGATACCGCTAATGATACCGATAACCACAGGGAGGATCACAAACTTCAGCATGTCTACACCCGAATCATAACCAGAAATCGGAGAGAGGCGCAACATTTTGCCAAACAACCACTGACCACCAATAATATAAAAAAGTTGAGAAATAGACATAACCATCACCGCAAGGATTGTGCCCCAGAAATCGACGTAGGTCGCCCGGTAATAAGCCACAATCATAGACACAGTGATATTCACGAGAAGTCCGATCAGAAACGTCGGTAAAGCAATAGCAAGACTTGCCCACATGCGCTGCGAGATCTGTGATGTTATATCAATGTTGTTCGTATCAGATTTCCCGAAATCAAAGAGGAAAAGTTTCGCTGATTTCTGAAAGAAGATCGTCTCAGTAAAGTGTCCGCCCCCGGATGCCTCAGTATTGAAGAAGAGGGGCAAGTGATAACCGTTCTGTTTCTTCCAATTCTCAACATCTTCCTGCGTAATATTCTTTTCACCGAGAATCTTCCGTGCCATCTGGTCGGGTGAATTGACGACAAAAAAGAGGAAAAAGACGATGAGGTTTACGCCTATTAAGATCGGGATCGCATAAAGAGTTCGCCGTATAATATAAGTGAGCATTCTTCACCAGAGCAATAGATTTTTTACAAAACCGTGCCGACTTCAGTTCGGGCAAGCAAACATAACTGATATTTTTACTTTTATGTGCCTTCGTCAGTAGTATGGGCCTGTTTTGTTTGTCTTTCTCGTTTCCAAATTGTGATGGCCGCTGGAATCGTGCCTAAAATCAGCAATCCGAGGCATACCCACAGGGGCCAAACAACAGGCTGATTCCACGCTTGACGGCTCTCTGTCCGCTGACTGGCATCAATGCGGAGATACTTGAAGTTTCCACCGCCCAAGGCACTCGGTTTACTGTTCTTCAACCACTGATGCGACAGGCCGAAAACAACAGGGTGATAAACAAAGACCCAAGGCGCGTCTCGTTGTAACAGACGGTTCATTTCGCGAATGCGGGTCAATCGTTCCGGCGAGTTTTCCATGCTTTTCATCGTTTCAAAGAGCCGGTTGTATTCTGGATTATCGTAGTTGGCAGCATTTTCGCCATCGCGTAGGACTTTACTATTCGGACCGTAGAGCAGGAATAAGAAATTTTCTGCGTCCGGATAGTCCGCATGCCATCCCCAAAAGATGATTTGGAAGTTTCCTTTTTTCACTTTATCGCGAAAACGGTTGTAATCGGTGGTGCGACTCTCCATCGTGATGCCGAGCTGCTCTAATTTATTCCGCATCCACGTTAAGCGAGACGTGGCACCTGCCGAATTCCACGTGTTGTCAAAAGAGACAATCAGCGGATTCCCCTTACTATCCTGTCCACCCGGGTAGCCAGCTTCTGCGAGAAGCTGGCGTGCTGCTTCAATGGATTTGCGAACCGGACGGTTGGCACTTCCATCCCAGTCGTATATATATGGATTAATACCGGTCTCACCCGCTTCGTAGCCGAAAATACCAGGGGGCAGTGGACTGTGTGACACAACACCACGTCCATTGAGAAAAATTTCAATATACTCTTCGTAATTCAAGGCGATCGAAATCGCCTGCCGAAGTTTCTGTTTCTCTGGGGTGTACCCACCGACGATATCGTCTAACATATTAAAAGCGAGATAAACAGTCGTCGGTTCTACGCTCGTACGTAGGACAATATGTTTCGCCTTCAATGCCTCACTTTCCTTCGGATCCCCCGTATCATCGAACATAATCGCGCTGTCAAATGTATCTGAGGAGATGCCTGAACTATCGTAATACCCTTGCAAGAACTTATTCCAGCGCGGAATATATTCTTTTTCTAATTTGTAGACGACTTTCGGTATAAACGGGACGGTTTCCCACGCATCGTCAAGAAGTCCAGCATCCCTATCACCGGGTTCCCCACCCGATGGGTAACGCTCAACCCGAAAATTCTCATTCTTGACGAGAACGATCTCCTTGTGTGCAAGGAGCGTTTCTATCCGATAGGCACCTGTTCCGACAGGAAACCTATCAATCGTGATGTTCCGCTCCTTCATAACGGGTTGGCTGTAAAAGTCAATCGCCTCTTTAGGCATCGGTGAAAAGAAAGGCATCGCCAACCAATAGACAAACTGCGGATATTTCGCTTTTAGGATAACTCGATAGGTGTGCCGATCCACAATCTCCACGCCCAGAAAGGGTGCCTCTTCCTGTCCGTTAGCAAGCGCGGCGGAATACGTGTCCATTCCAAGGATATAATCTTTCAACGTGCTAAGAATAGGGCAGGCGAGACGCGGGTCCGCCATCCGTTTGATCTGGTAGACATAATCCGCTGCGATAAGTTCACGCGTCCCTGTCATCGGAAAATCTTTGATCTCGGTAAAACCCTTCACGTCTGCTTTTTTCAAGGCGTGGTACCGCAATATGTCCCTTTCAGTTTTTGCAAAACAGGCGTGCGGCTGATACATGATACCGGGACGGATACGAATTTCATACACAGCGCGCGCGACGGACGCTGCGGGAGCATCTGACGATAGCGGCTTGCCATCAGCATCATAATATTGGGGTTGTGGGACCGCCGCTGCCGTTAGTGGGATCAATTCGTAGGGTCTTTTGAGGTAATGATACCGTAAAGGCGGTTCATAAATTTGCTGGATGAACCTGTATTCGTCTGAGCTGTAGGACACTGCCGGATCGAAGTGCTTCGGTTCTTCACTAAACGTGCTGTAATAGATTTCCGCGTCCTGTTCAGATTTCGGATATGGATTATTCGGCACGCCACAACTCAGAAAAAAAGCGAGTGCCATTAGGACTATGAAACATCTGCTCGAAAGCAATGCCCTAAAATTGATTCTTCGTGCTGTGTTGTGAGGTTTCAATAATTTTATCATTTTCTTGTAGGAATACGCCTTTTTTCGAGGCAAAACGATATTCTAAAACGCATATAGAACTGTCAAGGACACCAGAGGACCGAATTCAAAAGCGTCGCGCTCCTCGTATCTATCATCAAGCAAAGCAGCCGTGTCGTCATAAAGCGTCTCCTGATGTAAGGGCAACATCACCGTCAGAGACAACGGCACATTATAAGGCGTTATAACGGATGCTCCGAAACATGCCATACTGAACCGGAGCCCGGAATTGATGTCCTGTTCGCCTGCCCAATAGGCGAAGGACTGATAAAAGCCGAGATAGCCAGCTTGGAACGAAAGCCAATCGCTGAAACTATAATCCAGACCCCCTGTGTAAGTAACCTCTCTGGAACCACGATAAGCCTTGCTATTTTCATAGAAGGGTAACTTTCCGCGGAGACTGACGTTCGCTCGCAAACCTTTATAGAGGGGCAAACCGTAATGCAGATCAGCGATCGGATTAAAGGTACCAGTCCCAAACTGGATATGGAGATGCTTAAGTCCTGCATCCCCTAACTTCCACGGATCCTCTTCAGTTTTCCCAAGAGGAATCGTCGTTCCGATACGCCCCACAAGGAAATCGTGATCCACGAACACGCCTTGCCTCTGATACCCTAAGAAGATGTCCGTGTCCATAGGTCCCGTGTAAGTTTCATTGCGGTGATGATTGTCCTGATTGTGCGCAATTGCTTTTCGTTGTGCCTCCGTGACAGGGTCAATTTCTTCAATGATTGCCTCTTGAATTTTGGTCTCGTACGGTATATTTGTTTCCAGCATCCACTCGGAATTGAGGCGATATTTCAACCCGATGTCAACGCGAAAAATGTTCAATTTAACATGGTGTCGGTGCAGCGGGACCTCTATCACTTTTCCATCTGCGGAAATCCCTTTTGTTTCGAGGTGTCCGCCCTGTGCGTCAAACCACCGCATCATACTGAAGGAGCCCTGGAATCTCTTCATCTCTCCTGAAGCCAAACTGACTTCACCGATCCCGCCACGTGGAATCGCGGGATTGCTTCAGGCACCTCAACTCTCTTGGGCAAAGCCGAAGGGGAAAAGGATGAATTGAAGGCAGAGTAGGAGACAAAAAATTCGAATCATCATAGGGGATCGCTATCCGTTTCTAAGTTGAGCCATTGCATTTCAGCATCAGAGAGTTCAAGCCCCATTGCACCGAGTGAGGAGTCCATTTCATCTAAAGTCGCGGGTCCAACAATCGGGAAAACTGGAAAAGAAATATTCAAGCAGTATGCGAGGGAGACTTGAATTGGGGAATAGCCGTATTTTTCGCCTAATTTCTTTGCGCGTGTAAGTCTTTCAAAGTTTTCGTCATTGTAATAGACGCGCACCATATCTCCGTTATCCCGATTCTCTGGTGTAAAAGCACCGCTAAAGAAACCTCGCGCTTGCGAAGACCACGGCATCAACGGAAATTGGCTCTCCTGATGCCATGCGCGTGCGGCATCATCAACGCAGACGCACCCACCCCACATCGGTTCCATCGGCACAGCGAGACTGATATTGTTGCTACAGGAGACGAAACCCGCAAGTCCATTTTCCTCGGCATAGGTGTTAGCTTCAGTAATACGCTCCGGTTGCCAGTTAGAGGCAGCAATGGCTCGGATGCGTCCAGCCCCGATCTCTTCGTTCAGATAATCAATAATTGTACGCACCGGAATTACGGGATCATCCCGATGGAGCATGTAAAGATCGATATAATCGGTCCGGAGGCGTGTAATGCTTTCATCAAGATCAGCTTTGAGTTCTTCAGGCGAGAGACGCGGGCGTGGCACTCTACCTTGTGGGTGTCCACCTTTATCAATAAGAAAAACATCGTCTCGGTTCCCACGTTGCCGCATCCAGAGACCGATGAGCATCTCGCTATCGCCACCGCCATAACCGTGTGCTGTGTCGAGGGCATTTCCACCCGCTTCAAAAAATGCGTCGAGCATTTCAGTACTATAGTCAAACCTGGTAGGGGAGAACATCATGCTGCCCAGAATCAGGTGTGAGATGTCTTTGCTAACTCCGGGAATCTTTATGTGTTTCATTAAAAACAGTGTCCTTTTTTAGAGAGGCATACGAGTCATGCCCTTTGGAATTTATTGAATCCTCTGCAAAATACATAAAAATTATAGCAGACTTCTAACTTTAAAATCCACAAGAAAAAGAGAAAACCGCACTCGCCAAGATGCGAAAAGGCGAAAAATAAAACAGTTGACACTTGAGCAATTCCATCCCATATTAAACATGAGAGCGGTATAAAGATGGCAATCGTTCGTTAATTCGCCAGAACCGCTCATTGGACGATCACAGCACATATTTTTCGTAAAATTCGGAAAAAATATGACTTTTACCCTTAACTTTTCCGATTTCGTTTCTATAATATAGTGTAAGAGGGGCTATAAACCAACCTGTAACACGTATCAATGCACGCCTTTTAGTGGAAAGTTAAGGACTTCGTTAGACGCAAAAGGTTCTCTAAGGAGTTTTCACCGATGCGAAAATACAAATACCTCTGGAGATAGTTGTCCATCGTTCTATTCTTTCTTTTGGCGATGCTTGGTTATGCTGTGGGCGCGAAAAACGCGACGCAGATGCCGTGTCGTCAAAGTCCCGAAATCTGTCAACCCAAACCGATCCTCCCGCCGTGTGAATCCATCTGTCCCAATGCGGGGACGAGATAACACGGACTTAGAAACAACCGAAAGGAGTAAGACCATGTTTTTACGAAAATACTGGATCCCGCTGACAGTGTTTCTTGTGCTGATTACCGGTGTCAGTGTCTACTATCTCCAGACCCGACCCCCGAAAGAACCTATAAAGATTTACACACCTGTCGAACCGTTAGAGAAACCGCCCCCGCCGGGTGAGTCTGCCGAGAGCGGACACTGGCACGGCGATGAATGGCACTCGACACCCCATGAAAATGAGATACACGAGGTCTCTGGTGAGGCAACACCGCCCCAGCAGAGCGTTCAAACGCAAACCGTCGGCGGTGGCTATTGGTCAAATGGTGTCTATCACCGCCCCGTTGGCTATGTGCATGCTTACCCGAGCGGACAGACCTCCTCTAACCCGTTTTTTGCTGATGGCGTTCCCGAACACCTCAAATGCCCAGAGAAATGGATCGGCGTTTACGTTTGGGCAAGTGGCGAGTATAGTGAGGTTGACCAGAAAATGAGACAAATTTATCGCGAAGTCGAAGGGAAGTATAACCCGAAGCGTCCGATCCATGAAGTCTGGCCCCGTTTTATTGAAGCTGAACTGTTTTATCAGGCAAATGCCGACATCCCGCCATTAGACCCTGAGAGGGCTCCGCCGGGGAGTTTTGCCGAATTTGCGGCAGCCCCTGAACTCGGTGAAGGTGCGAACAGAATCGATTGGTTGATTCAAAATGCCCTTGATTATCCTGAAGTTACAGAGCTCAGGCACACTGACAGCAGAAGGTACGAAAATGCGTGGCGTATGGAGTTAGGTTTCGATAAGCCCGGTTGGAACGCTGTAGAGCTTCTTGATGGGCGGATATTCTACGAGCGGTCGAACCACCGCTATAAGTTCACATATACCGATGGAGATCAGACCTTCACCTCGACGAGTCAGCATTCGGGGCCTCCGAATGCGCCACTGGTGGAAATCAACCTCAACGAGACCTCAGACGCAGAGTTAGAGGCACTCGGCATAGATTACAGCATTATTCCGTATAGACAGGGAGGGAAATAGCAGATGAAAATCCGTTTTGTTTCTATTTTATTGACACTGCTACTGGCATCGTTTTCAGAGGCGGAGGTGTTACACAAGTGGTTTGAGTCGAATCCGGATCATTCCTATACGTATGCTGGTACGGATGAAGACCTTTTTAACACGTATACGACGAAGGATGCGTCCCGTAGTGAGTCGGAGGGTTCTTGGCAGGTGACAGCATCGGCGACGGCATCGGCAAATGCGCAAGCCCCACTCCCTCGTTCTTGCCACTGCCAACGGAAACCTTTATCCTCAAAATGGACACACGCCTGCCCTTGTTGCGTTCTGAACTGTGATTTCTCTGATGGCTATGATGCCCATGATAAGAGAACCCATCACAAGCAACTGAAAAAAGTAGACGAAAAAACCGAAAACCAAATCGTCCTGAGGCCCTGCAGAAAAACATTGTGGATATGTCAGAATTGTGATAGAATAGATGCCGGCATTTTAGCAATATGGACACACGCATTACACTTTAATAAATTCAAAAATTAAACGATTGAGGTTCAGCAAACAACAATATTATGAGTACTTCCCATCTCAGTTATTTACACACTGCACAAGACATTTTGAAACAGATTGAAGCGACGCAAACCGACGCGATTGCACAAGCCTCCGATATGTGTGCTGAAACAATAGCAGAAGACGGTCTCGTCTACCTATTCGGATCGGGACATTCGCGCATGGCAGTCGAGGAGATGTTCCCGCGTTACGGAAGCTTCCCGGGTTTTTTCCCAATCGTGGAATTAGCCGTTACGTATCACAACCAAGTCGTCGGTTGCAACGGTCAGCGACAGGCACTCTTTTTGGAAAACATCTCAGGATATGCGGAAGTGATCTTACGCAACTTCACCTTCGGTCCTCACGACGCCATGATGGTGTTTTCCAATTCAGGCACGAATATCCTTCCGATTGAAATAGCGATGGGAGCGAAGGCGCGGAATCTACCTGTCATAGCGGTGAGTTCCATCGCACACAGTCGTTCATCTACCTCAAAGCACGCCTCTGGTAAACGGCTTTTTGAAATCGCGGACCTAACGATCGACAACTGCAATCCGCCGGGCGATGCCGTTGTTGACATCCCGAATCTGGCGTATCCGGTCGGACCCACGTCCAGCATTGGCACACTCTCGATTGTCAATGCGATTAAATGTCGAGTCGCTGAATTGCTGACGGAACGCGGGAAACCGCCTGTTGTGTTGACCGGTGCACATTTCATCGGTCCCGAAGAATCCGCAAAACAGATTGAACGGGCTTATGATGATTACAAGGCTCGCGTACATGGCGGTTAGCATGTCCCGATTTTCCCATTGACTTTTCTCGTGTAAAGCCGTATACTTTAAGGAGCATGGAGAAGTGTGAGATTGACTTATTGAGTTCATATCTGCTGGACATTCTGATGCTGAAGACAACCCAAAGAATTGCTGTGATGGGCGGAACATTCAACCCGATTCACTACGCGCATCTGCTGAGTGCTGAACAGGTCCGGGTCGGATTGGGCTACGATAAGATCTTATTTATCCCTTCTGCGAGACCCCCGCATAAGGTCGCAGATACCGATATTATTGAACCCGAACACCGGTATCAGATGGCACTTTTAGCGATTGTTGAGAATCCGCATTTTGAAGTGTCACGGATAGAACTGGAGCGCGCCGGTCCGTCATATACCGTTGAAACGCTAAAGGCTCTACAAAAACTTTACGGAGAGACGACCGAACTCGCATGGATCATCGGTGCAGATTCGCTCATTGAGTATAAAGTCTGGAGAGATTTTGACAAGGTTTTGGCACGGTGTATTATGATTGCAACGACACGCCCGAATTACGACCTAAACCGGGTGCCATTGGAGGTTCGCAAGCGGGTTACGACCTTTCCAATCACGGGTGTGGATATATCTGCTACCGCCATTCGTGAACGGATTTGGAAAGGGCTTTCAATCCGGTATCTCGTACCAGAAACAGTCGAATCTTATATTCAGCGGTATCGGTTGTATCAATAACAGGAAATATCCGTTTAAAATTCATCAGAAAATAAGGATCTACATCATGAAAACGATTCTACTTTGCTTGCTACTTCTTTGTGCAATCACGTTGCCTTTATATGCGCAATCGGAAGGGGATGACACACTCAAAGCAGATGTCCTTGTGATGAAAACCGACCTCAAGAATCTAAAAGAGAATGTCACTGACGGTTTTGACAGGGTTGAAAAGAGTTTTGACAGGGTTGAAAAGAGTTTTGACAGGATTGAAAAGAATTTTGACAGACAAAATAACATCATCATTGCCTGCATCGGTTTACCTTTGGCGATTCTTGCGATAGGCGCAACTGTGTCGGGCATATTGGCACACAGGCGCAGTATCCGAGACAATCTACAACGGGAAGAAATTGAGACGCTCAAAGCAGAAATAGAAACCCTGAAGCAACGCCACATTGTCAGTTCCTGAGGAAACATTCTTAACAGGTTGTGCAATGCTTTCGCGTTGTGTGAAAAGCACTCTTTTGAATATAAGGACCTTAAAAACGTGGAACACACATGCAGTATGTGCGGAACAGCTTACGACTTTGTATGGGAAGTCGGGACCCCTTTACCCAAAAATTTCCCATTCTGTAGTGCACGGTGCAAAGCCGCGGATCTCTCAAAATGGATTAATGAGGAATACGCGATTCGTACCCCGTTGCCGGACACGATTTTGTCTGAGACTGAACGAGAACTGCTTGCTGAATTAGCCGAATTAGGGATTCACATTGACGATGAGAGAGAGTAATTGGACTACGTATACGATCAAATAGACACCACACTTTCAGAACTCCGGGCACACCCGAAGTCGATTGAAATTCAACAGTATCTTTCAGATAAATTGAGCGCGAAACGGCTTCAGCATGTCCTCGCCGTACAAGAGATGGCGGTTGATCTCGCGTGTGTTCATAAAGCGGATGTTTGGCAGGCAAGCCTGGCTGCGCTTTTACATGACAGCGCGAAATGGATGAACGCCCAAGCGTTATATGCGGCAGTACACGCCTATGAAATTCGCCTAGACCCGATTGAAGAGGTAAATCCTTCGCTCCTGCATCCACTTATAGGCGTGAAATTGGCGGTTGAGAAATTCGCTGTAACAGAACTTGAAGTGCTCGAAGCCATTCGCAACCATACAACCGGAAACCCATCCATGGGGGTTATATCACAGGTATTATACGTAGCAGACTTCGCGGAGCCGACACGGACACATAAAGCTGTTCATCTCGTACGGGAGTTAGCGTACATAGACTTGAGGCGTGCCGTTCATCATGTCGCTCGCGCGAAAATTGAACACCTCCTTGATAAAGGTGTAATGATTCATCCAAATACGCTTCATACTTACAACAGCACGTTAGAGAGCGTTAACACTTAAAGGAATTTGCAATGGAAAACGGAAAAAACACATTAGATATGGTAAAAGCCGCCGCTTCGGCAGCGATGAGCCGCCGTGCACAAGATGGTGTTATTCTTGATTTACGTGAACTTGATGGTTTCACGGACTTCTTCGCGATCTTCAGCGGTGTCTCCGACATCCAAGTAGAAGGTATTTCGCAAGCCGTTCTTGAAGAACTTGAAAACAACTGGTCACAGAAACCTTGGCATCAGGAAGGCGCGCGTAAAGCGGATTGGATTCTCTTAGACTACGTTGATTTTGTTGTCCATGTCTTTCTGTCCGAAAGACGTGCTTATTATAACCTTGAACGTTTGTGGGCTGAAGCCGGGCGGATTGAACTGCCAGAGTTAGCAATACCTGTACATGTGGAAGAAGCAGAAGCAGAAGCAGAAGCAGAAGTAGATCCAGACGGCGTGCTGGTCTTTGGAGAACATGGGGAAAGTACGTCGGAATTATAATTGCGTTTTTGGGAAACTCACGCACCTGAAAAGAGGTGCGGGGTATGGCGGATTAATCAACATCTATAAGAAGTACCGTAACGTTATCGGTGCCGCCATAATCAAGTGCCTTGCTGATGAGATTCTCAGATGCCTCTTCAATACCAGAAGCAGACAAGATAATGTCGGCGATCTCGTCATCGTTGATAATTAGGTCATGCAAACCATCGGTACAGGCGAGGACAATATCACCGGGGACAAGCGGATATGCATCTGCATTGACGCTAACCTCTGGCTTCAAACCGATAGCTTGTGTAATGATGTTCCGTTTTTCATGGACGCGCCCCTCTTCTGGTGTTATTTCACCTTTTTCGACCATTTTTTGAACGAAGGAGTCGTCTGTCGTTATCTGTGTGAATGTTTCATCGCGTAGGACATAGAGTCTACTATCGCCGACGTGCACGTACGCGAGATAACTAAAGGTAACAAAACCCGCAATGAGGGTTGTGCCCATGCCGCGACCTTTGCCTTGACTCTCGGCGGAAGTATAGATACGCTCGTTCGCTGCCTCCGCAAGTTCGCTGAGAACACCGAGTCGTTTCATGGGACCTAAGTCGCTCTGTGGAGATGCTTGGGTTTCCGCCCACTCCTGAATAACTTCAAGAGCAATGCGACTCGCGATGTCGCCGCGTTCGTGTCCACTCATACCATCGGCGATAGCAAACAGTTGAAGCTGCGTATCAAAATAGTATAAGTCTTCGTTCCTATCGCGAAGTTTACCTGTATCCGTTCTGACTGCAAATTGCATTTTCTTTTTTTTTTGTCCGGATCGCTTGTGGTTAAGAATACAAAAGGCTTATTGCGCGCTATGTTCAGGAAGGTGCCGAATTCATTCAGAGTGACCACTTAGCTTTTTGGAAATGTAGACTAAATGGTAAAACGATATAAGTTGGATTTCGGTTTCAAAATTCGCATCCAATAAGAAATAACATGGATATAAAAAACCTGTCTATGCCGCCAAAGCACCATTTTTTCGGGTACTACGGCATTAATCCTTGGGATAGCACAACGCGGTATCATCTTGCATTAGAGACAGATTTTCATACACATCGTCCTATGCCAGAAGACGTGGCAACAGTCGGATGGGTTGATCGGAACACGCATCAATTTATTCCGCACGCGAAGACCACCGCTTTTAACCTCCAACAGGGTAGCATGATGCATTGGATAGACGCTACCGCTGCTGCAGAATTTACGTTTAACGACTGGGAGGATGACGCGCTGGTATCGCGTGCCTTAAATCCAACTACGGGTGATGTGCGTACGATAAAAGGGGCGATTGCTGCCGTGTCGCCTACCGCACCGCTTGCGATTGGGTTAAACTATGGACGGATGGCACACTGTCGAGCCGTCGTCGGCTACGCTACCCACAGCAAACCAAGTGACATTGAGGCACAACCGGAGACAGACGGTTTATATCAACTTAACCTCCGAGATGGAAGTTCTAAACTTGTCCTCTCTATCGCCGATGTTATACGAGCAAGTGGTGACGCACGGATGGTCGGGAAACGGACCTGGTTCAATCATGTTTTATTTAATACAGATGGCACGCGCCTCCTATTTTTTTGCCGAGTGCGTGCGGAAACAGGGTTCTACACCTCACTCTGGACGGTGAACCCTGATGGCTCTGATTTGGAAATGCAAATTCCGTTCGGGTATCGCGTGTCACATTTCGATTGGCGGACACCGACGCGGATTCTTGTCTCTTCAGATATTGTTGATGAGATGGGGTTCGTTGAATTTACAGATGGGGCACGTGACTTCAGACCTATCGGACGCGGTGTGTTACCTCACGATGGACACGCCTCATTTTCACCCGATTGGCAGTGGCTGTTGTGCGATACATATCCACGAGGTCCCGAACGGTTAGCACAATTGATGGTTTACAATATCGCTGAAAATCGGAAGATTGTCTTGGGTGAGTTCCATCATGAAGCGCAATTTACTGGAGACATCCGATGTGATTTACACCCGCGTTGGGCACCAGACGGACAAGCAATTACTTTCGATTCAGTTCATGAAGGCTCCCGACAAATTTATTTTCTCGAGTTACCGGTGTCAGTGAAGTAAGACCAGAGGATTCTGATGTTATTAGAAGAGCATTCTGAAAAAGATATTGGACGATTGCCGAGTATTGTGTCACGCGCGATTGCTGATATTAATGAGCACCGCGAGACAGTCGTTTTGACAACAGGACCTGCTTGGAAGGCAGTCGAAGGCGTCGCTATAAATCCACATCAACTTCTCTACGTTGACGGAAACACGGAGGCAACTATGGCTGCGTTTGCCGACGGATGCGAAGGTGAAGTGGTTTACGGAATCGGTGGTGGCCTGGCAATTGACACCGCTAAGTACGTTGCCTCTGCAAACGAATTGCCTCTCATCGCGGTCCCGACGATTTTGTCAACAGATGCTTTCCTCACCGATGCAACAGGTGTCAGAGAAAACGGATGTGTCCATTATCTACCTACAAAGACACCTGATACTGTTATCGTAGATATGGATATGCTCTGCAACGCTCCCGCTGCAATGCGAGCGAGTGGCGCAGCGGATGTGCTCTCAATCGCAACAGCACTCTGGGATTGGCAAGAAGCGGAGAAGATGGGTGAGAATCCATCTGATCAACAAATTACGCCGCAGACAGTTGCTATTGGGGAGACCCTCCTCCAAACGCTCTTGGAAAACGCACGGGAGATCGGCAACGGTACACCTGAAGGATTGAAACTTCTACTCGACCTGCTCTGTATGGAGGTGCAGCTTTGTAATCTATGCGGACATAGTCGCGTTGAAGAGGGAAGCGAACACTATTTTACTTACGCACTTGAGAAGCACTTAACATCTGCAGGCAGTGGCGATCTTTTACACGGTGAATTGGTAGGGCTTGGTATTTTACTCATGGCTGCGTTGCAATCGCAACCGTGGAGGCAGTATCGTCATGCATTAGAATGTTTGCAGATTAACTATCGTCCGTCAGCTGTCGCCCGTGAGGCAATTGTTGATACGCTTATCAATTTGTCCGACTACGTCGCGCAACACCAGCTCCCGTACACCGTCGCGACAACGCTACGGATTACGCCTGATATAGCCGAACGAACGATACAAACAGTACTGGATTTACCCTGAGGACTATGGAAAAGAAAAACAGACAACCCCAATTGGACAAACGGATCGCGGAATTGCACGAACAGGCACTCGTGATTGACTCACACAATGATGCCATCGTGGCACATATCCGTCGCGGTAATGTGAGTTTTGCTGACGAGAACGCCCGAAATCCAGAGGATCCGGTTGGCACTATCGCCTATCTGCGCGGTGCCGTGCCACCGGTAGAGGAAGCCATCGGTATCCAACTCAATATCCCAAAAATGCGGCAAGGTGGTATTGATGCTGCTTTCTTCGCCGTTGACGTGACGCGCGCCTGGAAAAACCATCTCGCTTACGCGTTAGATGCGTTCGGATGGTTCAACGAAGAAGTGACAGCAAATGCTGACGACATCTGCATCGTTCGGAAAGCGAGTGACATTCGCAGGGCGAAGGCAGCGGGTAAACTCGCTGCAGTGCTCGTCATTGAAAACAGTGAGGCAGTCGAACGGAGCCTGAATATACTCCGCTCGCTCTACTTGCTCGGTGTCCGCTCCATCGGCTTAACGCATAACCTAAATACATGGGCATCAACAGGAAATGATGAAGAGGATATGGGGGGCGGCTTGACCCGATTTGGGATGGCATTGGTTAAAGAGATGAACCGCTTAGGAATGCTCGTGGATGTCTCGCATATCAGTGAACGTGGATTTTGGGATGTTCTCGAAATCTCGGAGCATCCGGTCATTGCGTCTCATAGCAATTGTAAGACTTTGTGCCGACACCCACGGAACTTGAGCAACGAACAATTGAAAGCTTTATCGGCTAATGGCGGTGTTGTCGGAATCACCTTTGTTCCAGGGTTTATTACGATAGACGGTTGGCAGAAAATGCCGCCCCTGGCGCAATTGCTTAACCATATCGCCTACGCCATTGACATCGCTGGCGTTGACCATGTCGGTATCGGTTCGGACTTTGATGGCGGCGGAGATTTACTTAAGGATGCGAGTGAGTTCATCAAAATCGCAGAAGGGTTGAGCGAACGCGGTTATTCCGATGAAGATATAAGAAAGATACTCGGCGAAAACCATCTACGCGTTTTTGAGGCAGCGTGCGGATAACACCTTAGCACGGAGCCGATCATGAGGCTTTCGCAAGGGCACCAGAGATAGACTCCCATACTTCATCGACACCAATCCCTTTCATGCAGATATTGTCTTTACACTTATCTGTGAACTGCTTACATGGACTACACGGCACGGCGTGACGGATGGTTTGATGCAATGTTCCAAGCGGTTGAAATCGGATGTGATCGCCGGGACCGAACAGAGATACAGTCGGAGTTCCGACCGCTGCGGCAATATGCATTGGACCGGTATCGTTGGTGAGAAATAGATCACACTTTTCAAGGCAGGCGGCTAACTGCCTGACCTGAAGATTACCAGCAAACGGAATAGCAGGTGCGTTCATAAGATTCACAACCGTCCGCACGAGCGTCGCCTCTTTTGGTCCCCCGAAAATCAAGACATTGGCGTTGAAATGCTCTACCAATCTATCGCCAATGGCAGCGAAGCGTTCAGGCATCCATTCGCGCAACTTCCATCCGGCACCGGGAAAAAGTCCCACTGTTAACGCTTCATTGTTAACGCCTGCAGCGTCAAACCGCTGCGTCGCATCTAACCGTTCAGATTCGGAGAGAAAGAGTTCCAGCCTCCGATCTTCTGCCGGAATCCCAGCTGCATGTAACAGATCAAAATAGTGTGCTGTGGCGTGTTTGTTACCCTGTTCAGGAACGCGGACGGTACAGAATCGACCTTTACCCACGCGTTCAGTGGCACCACTGAAATACATGAGCATCTCAGTACGAAATTTCCGTTGAAAATCAATAGCCATCGTAAATTTCGCTTCACGCAGATGACGCATAATTCGCAGCATCTCGCCGGTATCCTTGTCTTTAGCGAGCCGGTCGAACGTGATTATTTCATTGAGATGTGGATTTTCACGGAGGATCTCTGCGGATTGTTTTGCGATAAGCATGGAGATGTATGCGTCCGGGAAACGGGCGCGAACCGCTCGGATCGCGGGTGTTGTGAGCACGATGTCGCCAAGGGAACTGAGTCGGATCAGCAGTATTTTTTCAGCAGCCATTTGTGTAATTCGGTGTCGGTTGTCAGTTATCCTCTTGTGGCAGTGAAAGTATCTGTTAGCACCACAAGGACGCTCTTAACTGAAAACTGAAAGTGAAGCGAACCGATAACTGATAACTATTCTACTACCTGTTTTTCAAGGTTATTCAGTGCGTCTTCAACCAATGTATCTATATCCAGCTCTGATTCTGCATCTTCCAACTCGGTAAGCGATGCCCGCGTGGCAGGATGCTTAGGCACAAAGAGTGAGCAACAGTCCTGATGTGGACGTATAGACACATCAAAGGTCCCTATCCGTTGTGCTTTTGTAATTATCTCAGCCTTGTCCTCTCCGATAAGTGGGCGCAGGATAGGGATTTCGGCAATCGCTTCAATCGTTCGGAGATTCGTCAACGTCTGCGAAGCCACCTGTGCGAGACTTTCCCCCGTAACGAGAGCCTCAGCATCAACCATAGTGGCGACGCGCTGTGCGATGCGCGTCATCATCCGCCGATACAACACAACCCGGAACGGTGCTGGCGTTGCGGTGACAATCGTCTGCTGGAGATCTGCAAACGGAACGAGATAGAGGGTGCTACGATAGTTGGATACCGCTAAGATCTGCGCAATTTCGATGACCTTCTCCAGAGAAGCCTTATCCGTATATGGGTAACTATAAAAGTGAATAAAAACGGCTTTCGCGCCACGTTTGATCATTTGCCATGCAGCGACGGGGGAGTCAATCCCACCGGACAACATGACGAGTACCTTACCGCTCACACCGACTGGCAAACCACCGATCCCTTGAATCTTCTCTGCGGAGATATACGCAGCGTTGTGTGTTATTTTAATCCAGCAGGTAAGGTCGGGGTTATGCATATCAGCCCGAGCACCTGTTTCCTTGATGAGATACCCACCGACCTCGGCACTCACCTCCGGGGAAGTTAGTGGAAAGGTTTTGTCTGCTCGCCTGGTTTCAACTTTCAGGGATTCGTAAGAAGCCTCTTGGATTTGCCGCAATGCCGCTTCTTTAATAGCTGCGATGTTGTTTTCGGTACGGCATGAAAGCTCAAAATGGGCGATGCCCATGACTTGCCGTAAACGTTCCTTAATTTCAGTAATATCCGCATGTTGCCCAAGATGCACAAGAATCCTATCGTGAAGCCGCTCTACTTCAGCGTATCCGGTACCTTGCAGGGACAGTTTGATGTTGTTCGCAAGCCGTTTTTCAAAAAATGCTCTATTTTTCCCTTTGAGTCCGACTTCGGCGTAATGGATACTAAACAATTCTTCCATAGTTTCTCTCGTGCTACAAAAAATTTTACAAAATTAACGTAACAAACGTTGGTAGGGAGATACATTGCTTACAAAGCACGGACAGCATCGGTCAAATTGAAATGGAGTTTCGCTACATTCTGTAATGCGTCACTTCCGTGCAGCTTAACAAATTCTCTACCGGCTTCCACCACCTGATACGCCCCCCTTGGTAAACGCATCTCGTATTTTTCGGACAACGTGTCCATCCCGGTCAGAAAAGCATCGCGGGCGATGATAGAGGCTGCAGCGACCGCGATATCGCGTTCTGCCTTTGGGACCTGTTTTATTTCTATTCCACAGGGAGTAGACGCGGCTCCACGCTGTAAAGGCGGTGCGTTATTGGCTCGCTGGCTTAGCTGCCGCGTGATAAGATCTTCTTTAGAAAACTGGTCAACAAGTGCGTATTTCGCGCCGACGCTGTTCGCTAATGTCCGAATCGCTTCAGCGTGAAGCGACGCGAGCAGATGGTTTAGGTTTTGCCCGCGCCTGCGGAGAGTGGCATAAAGGGAATTGTATTCAGCAGGCATCTTTTCCACAACAACGATATGCTGTGCATAATGACAGCGCATCGATTCCGCAAGATTTTGGATCCGACGATTTGATAGCCTTTTTCCATCAGTAATGCCTAAATCTGAGAAAGTTTCGCGGCATTCTGCATCCACGTAAACGGCTGCAGCAACGAGTGGCCCGAAATAATCACCTTTTCCGGCTTCGTCTGTGCCGATCCATGCATTCCAGTTATGTATTGCGTCCATTGAACCTGCTTCAATTCGTTATCGTTTTGGATTTATGCTGAATTCCGAAGTGCGGCGAATTCGGTAACCTGCTTACCTACAGCTTTGAGGCGTGCAGTTAATTCAGGATCGTGCAAATTACCCTCAGCATCAAAGGCATTAGATGAGTTCGGGATAGATGCGTCTTTCGGGACGACCCACGCGTGGAGCGCTGTGCCAACCGTGCGCAACATAGAAAGCGCGTTAGTTGCGCCCATCCGTCCACCGGAGACCCCGATGAGTCCGACGACTTTATTCTCAAATTCATCGAACCCCATGAGGTCAAGGGCACTTTTAAGGACACCGCTGAAGCTGCCGTGGTACTCAGGCGAGCCGAGAAGTATGCCGTGTGCACGTTTCACCTTTTCTCGGAGTTTGAACACACCAGCAGGATAGTCATCTTCGTTAGCGACAGACCCTTGAAAAACGAGGTCATACGCACTAAGTTGAAGCAATTCGACCTCGGCACCCGCATCTTTCGCGCCAGAGAGTGCAATTTGGAGCGCAGCATGCGTTGAACTCCCCTCCCGCAGACTCCCACAGATAGCAACGACGTATATAGGTGAATTATTAGAACGCTTCATCAAAATATTCGGGCAGGATACCCCTTGCTTTAGCTGGGGGAGGAATGCCCGATCCTATAATTAAAGTTTAGTTTTCTTAGGACTTTGAAGTCCATTCGTTTTGCACCCGTTGTGAGTCGTTTTCCATCCAAACTGTAGAGAGAAAACAAACCTTTGGCGTTGAGCCCTGCTAACCTTGTTAATCCGTATTTGATATGCTTAACAAGGGTATTCTTTACTAAACCCTTACACAGCACAGTGCCCCCATATCTTGAACGAATGCCGCCCTTTTTGTATTGTTCTCTATGCAGATTGCGCCTTGCTATAGGGATCGGTGATATACACATCACTGCTTTGTTGTCTACACTGCTGGTGCCACCGACAGTATAATGTGCCAAGCACCAACTATCGACACAATGTGCATCAAAGTCTTCAGATGACTTCTTCGATGACTTCTTGAGTCCGAGTTTATCACGAAGCTCTTGCGTTTCGTAGCCCTGAAGCAGCAGCAACTCCCACCGTTTTTCGATTTCGCTATAGAACCACTGTTTGCCAACTTCAAGTGGACTAAAAGAGGTATTCCACTTCTTGGCATGTGCTATCGTTCTTGCTTTGATATCCTCAACACAGACATGCGTCACAGGAAACAGTTTTGATAACCAATCAAGGATGCGAAGTTTCCAGTCCCAGCGTGCGCGGGTGCCAGCAGGTATACGCTGCTTGTTCGCGAGACGGTTGGTTCTCTGCTTGCGGTTCGGACACTTCCGTGAACGTCTACTTCTACGCAACTCGCGACGCTTTGCGACTTTCTTACCCACTTGATTATGGGCGTCTGCTTGCACATTCAAGTAGGTGTGTGCTGCCGATTTGGTGCTAAAGCCTTCTTTCTTGCTACCGGGATCAACACCGACAGCAATCTCTTGTGTATTCCTATCAGACGGTTCTTTGTTGAGACGGATACAATATATGCCATTATTTACGTAGGGTGTTGCTTCGCCACGCTTGACGAGTTTTCTGGCGCGTGCGGCGTGTAGTGGCATGAGTTGTTGTCCGTCTTTGGTTCTAACAGGCACAAACATAAGTTTGTATTCTCCCTTACGGGGTATATGTTTCCCCTTCCAGATCACAGTATCCAAGAAGAATCAGACTTGGGGAGCATCCGAAACGTCGTTCTAACTACCACGCCAAGATACTGCGATATTTTACTGTAGTCAACGGTTTACCTTGTGGAGTGGACGTTTGGTATACGCCTCGCACAAGCCCCCGAATTTATTCGAGGGTTATTGACTATTTTCACTCTCCTTTTTTAATTATAGCATATCCAAGATTAGACATCATCTATTTTTTCATCGGATATTAGATTAGAAAGTTATAGACGCAGATTTTTCTTGACATATTTTAGCGTTTTTTTTATAATGCTGTTTTGCGTAAAAACGCGAGTCTTTCCATTAAAGGGGTCGTTTGAAAATCCCTTTATACAATCGGCTTGCATAGAATTTAATTCGTTTAAAACATAAAGAGGTTTGCTCATGCGTTTAATCATGTATCTATGCGCCGTTGCGCTGTTGACCGTAGGCAGTGCGATCCCCACGCATGCCGTAGTTCAAGACGACGGTTTAATCCTTTACTTCAGTTTCGATGCAGAAGAAGACGGATTCGTTATAGACGAGACTGGTGGTCGCAATGACGGTCTAATTACGGGTGCCGAAATTGCCACCGATGAAGTCGTCCACGGTAAAGGGTCGCTGTTATGCGATGCTAACGGTGATGGTGTGACAGTCGAATCCTTTCCAGCATTAGAAGAGTATACAGATAATTCCTATCTCTTCTGGCTCAATTTCATTGTGGCGAACTCTGGCGGTTGGGATCAAATCATCGCCAAAAAAGCACCCGGTTCTGACCGTTCACCCGGGATATGGACCTGTAACCGCGTAACTTTGCATATTCATTACCGTTTCAATCCGGGGAATGCCGGAAGCCTTTGTGTCGGTCCTGAGGGCGAAGGTGACGAATTTGGTATTGGGGACTGGCACCATATCGCCGGTGTCAAAGAAGGGGACGGCTTCAAGTTTTATATTGATGGCGAAGTCGTCGATGAACAGACGGTTCCGGCAAATCATGCCCAGGGGGCTGAGAAACTGTATATCGGTCAAACAGGTTATAACTCTGCGAAGTTCTATATGGATGATCTCTATGTCTACGATAGAGCCGTTAGTGCTGCTGAGGTCTCAAATATTATGGAGGGTAACCTCACCCCTGTTGAACCGAAAGGCAAACTCACCACAACGTGGGGACAGCTGAAAACACGTCAAGATTAATTTCACATCCTGAAACGTTGGGACGGTCCCACACCGTCCCACATTTATTTTCCCATCTCTGTATATCTACCCATCAAAGTTTTTATCTCGCTTTCTGAGCATGAAAAGTCCGCTATTCCATCGCTACAATAACCATGTCTGAAATCAGACCTTATCTTTTTCTTGACAGATTTAAGCGTTTCTGTTAAAATCCCTCTGTGAGTTGAGACGCGAGCATTTTTTATTCAAAAAACGGTCAAAAGCCGCTCTAATACAAAATGTCCGCACAGCAGATTAATTTTTTTAGACATGAGGAGGTTACTCATGCGTTTAGGTATGTATATACTCGTCGTTGCACTACTAACGGTGGGCAGCGCACTCGCCACACATGCCGCTGTTAAAGACGACGGTTTAATCCTTTACTTCAGTTTCGATGCAGCGAAAGGCGGAAAGGTTATAGATGAAACCGGTGGCGGAAATGATGGGGAAATAGTTGATGGCGCGAAGATTGTCACCGATGAAGTCGTCCACGGTAAAGGCGCGATGTTATTTGACGAGGGCGGGGACAGTGTGATAGTCGATTCCTTCAAAGAATTAGAAGATTATCAGGACAACTCCTATCTCTTCTGGCTCAATTTCACTAAGGCGAACTCCGGCGGCTGGGACCAAATCATCGCGAAAAAAGCACCCGGCTCAGACCGTTCACCCGGGATATGGACCTGTAACCGTGTGCCTCTGCACATCCACTATCGGTTTAACCCGGGTAACCAAGGCACACTCTGCGCAGGTCCTGATGGAGAAAACGATACGTTTGAAATCGGCGACTGGTATCATATCGCAGGTGTTAAAGACGGTGCCAAGTTGACGTTCTATGTCAATGGCAAAAACGTCGCGGAACCGGGTGTCCCGAAAGAGCACGCGCAAGGTGCAGAGAAAATGTATATCGGTAAAACGAATTATAGCTCTGCGAAGTTCTATATCGATGACCTCTATGTCTACGATAGGGCAGTTGATGCCGACGAGGTTGAAGATATTATGGACGGCAAACTCCTGCCTGTTGAACCAGCGGACAAACTCGCCACAACGTGGGGACAAGTGAAGAAACGTCGTGATTAGTGCCACACCCTGAAATATAGGGACGGCTCTCATGCCGTCCCTATTCACATTCTCATCAATGCATGTCTACTCGTCAATGCTATCTACTCCCCATATTGAAAAGCATCATTCTCTCTTTTGTTCTGCTTGTTTCGTTTCCGTCAGTGGGATGGTGCAATACTGAGCAAGAACTGAATCGCCGGTTTGAACGCGGTGTCCACTATCTTGATGCGGAGCAATATAATCTGGCACTCACCGAATTTCAAGCCATTGAAAAAGAATTTGCTACCGCAGCGGACATTAGCAGCCTCGCCCAATATTATATCGGTATTACGCATCAGGAACTCAATAATCTGGACCCTGCTGCATCAGCATATCAGAAAGCATTGGCATTTAAAGCACCACAAGAGGTGCACGGGAACGCACACCTTCATTTAGGCATCGTCTACAAAGCACAAGGCAAGTTAGCACTTGCTGAAAACCATCTCAAACAAGCATTCGTCCTGCTAAATGAATCTGCGGAAGCACATATCCATCTTGGCGATGTATACATTCTCCAACGTAGGTTCAGTGCTGCTGAAAAGACTTACCGAGAAGGTATCCGCCTGAACCCAAACCATACTGAATCTTACTACGGATTGGGTAGAGTAGCAGAAATGCAAAATCGCCTCCAGCAGGCTATGGAATATTACGATGCCGCGCTCACGCGGAACCGATATTTATCGCAGGTACATTATAGGCGCGCCCTGACGTACCAAAAGCTTGGAGACAAAAAACAAGCCGCAGCTGCTATGGCACAGTTTGAACGCTTAAAGACTTATGAGGATCAGATGCATCGGTTCCGAGAAAGCATCTACAAAAATGCGAACCTGCCGGTGCTATACATCAAACTCGGCGAACTCCATGAGGCTTATGACAACTTAACAGAAGCAGCACAGATTTATGAAGCTGCCACACAAGTGCACCCGTCCTACCTGCCAGCGTACCTTCACCTCGGCGAGGTATTTATCGAACAACGCGCCCTTGAAAAGGCGGCCCGGGTGTATGAGCAAGCCGCAGAAATTGCACCGGATAACGCACAAGTCCAGATCAAATTGGGTGTTATCTATATCAATCAACACCAATTTGATCCAGCAATTGCCGCGTTTGAGCGTGCAATTGTTGTCGATAACACAGCTGCAGCGGCACACAACAACCTTGCACGCCTCTATGCGGGACTCGGCAAAGAGATGCAACAAGCGATCGAGTTGGCACAACAGGCAGTCGCTTTGGCACCTACAGCAAAACACTATGACACACTTGCGTACACCTACTACCGTAATGCCCAATACGCCAAGGCTTTGGACGCTATTAATCAAGCCATCTCGTTAGCACCGAATGTGGGTGCATACAGCAAACTACGCGCAAAGATTCAAAAGGAGAAAAAATGAAAAAAGGGATATGTATCGGATCATTACCCGGCGGTTCGACCGAAGCGCGGTTTAAACTTGCGAAAGAAGCGGGGTTTGACGGCGTTGAAATCGGCACTCTTGGAAATGATGACGATCGACACCAGACGCAAGAGATCGCTACACAACATGGGTTAGAAATCTTCAGCGTGATGAATAGCAAACATTGGGCATGTCCACTCTCCGATGCCGATGCCGATGTTCGTGCCGAATCGCGAGCCGGGATGCTTGACTCAATAGCAACCGCGACGGCTGTGGGCGCAGACGCTGTGCTGCTCGTTCCTGCCGTTGTCAACGATCAGACGAGTTATGAGGACGCATATCAACGTTCACAAACGGAGATTCATAAACTGATTCCAGAGGCAAAAGCGAAGGGTATCACAATTGCACTTGAGAACGTTTGGAATAAATTTCTGCTCAGCCCGATAGAATTTTGTCGGTATCTTGACGAGTTTGAAAGTGAAACGGTGACTGCCTATTTCGATGTTGGGAACATCGTGTTGTACGGATACCCACAACACTGGATTCGCTCTCTGGGAAGTCGTATTTCTAAAGTGCATGTCAAAGGGTTCAACGCAACCGAGAGTCGGTTCACCTATCTAATTGAGGATTGCACAATCAATTGGAATGCCGTTATGGAAGCATTTGAAGATATTGGATATGATGACTACATGACAGCGGAATTACCCGTTGATGGAGACAATCCGGAAGGCAGGGTGCATAGCATCAGCGATGATATGCGTCGAATTATCGCTGGAACTGTGTAATATCAGGTTAAATCGAACGAAATATGTAGGGTTGAGGCGGGACCGTTTCACTCCGTATAAACTGCGTTATTACGTTTAGAAAGCGGGATTGAGAAGTACATGGAAGTTATTATTCAACCGACTTACACGCGGCTTGCCGATGTCGCAGCTGAAATCATCCGAGACGCGGTAGAAAAAAAGCCGGACCTCGTTTTGGGACTTGCCACCGGTAGCACGCCGATTGGACTTTACGAAGCCTTAGTCCGGATGCACAAAACAGATGGACTTGATTTCTCAGGCGTGACGACTTTTAACCTTGATGAGTACGTCGGGATTCCGCCCAATCATCCGTATAGCTACCATACCTTTATGGAGACCCATTTTTTTAATGCCGTCAATATCCCCTCAGAGAATTGTCATATCCCACAGAGCACAGTAATCGGACATGAGGAATTTTGTGCAAAGTACGAAGCAGCGATTGTGAATGCTGGCGGCATTGACATCCAAATCCTCGGCATCGGAAAAGATGGACATATCGGTTTCAATGAACCGAGTTCTTCCCTCGGTTCCCGGACTCGTATTAAAACGCTGACGCAGAGCACGCTTGAAGCGAACGCTCCACATTTCGGCGGCACTGTCGATGCTGTCCCGAAGATGGCAATTACAATGGGCGTAGGCACAATCATGGAAGCGAAGCAGTGCCTGCTATTGGCAAATGGCGAATCAAAAGCCGAAGCGATTGCAAACGCCGTGGAGGGCCCCATTACAGCAGAGGTGCCAGCATCGGTGCTACAGATGCATCCACAGACGGTTGTTGTCATTGATGAGGCCGCAGCGTCGCAACTCAAACGCGTAGATTACTACAAACACGTTTACGCGAATAAACAGAAACTGTTGTCTGAGGACTATTGAAGCACAGTATCACGGTTCTTCTTCATCGTTCAAATCGTATTCTTTTGCTTTCCGCTGGATTGTGCGTCGGCTCACTTTGAGTATTTCTGCGGCTTTTGCTTTGTTATTGTTCACAGATTCGAGGGTCGCCCGCAGTGCCTCCCGGCTAATTTCATCAAGGGACATACCGACTTGTACATTTAAACGCTGTTTATCCTCAATTGCGTCAACTGACTGCCAGACATCAGGGACTGAAAGTAGATTTGAAAACGCTGTTCCGGTTGCTTTGAGGATGCGTTCAGGTAAGTCAATTTGCTGGATCGTCGATTGCGTGGACATCACAACAAGCCCTTCAATGCAGTTTTTCAATTCGCGTACGTTCCCTGGCCACTCGTATTTCATCAATGTTCTAATCGCCTCTGGCGCAATAGTCATCAGAGGTTTCGCATTTTGTATGCAAAACTCGCCAAGAAAATCCTTCACGAGCAACGGGACATCTTCAATCCGCTCTTGAAGCGTTGGGAGATGAATAGGCACTACGTTGAGTCGGTCATAGAGATCTGGGAGGAACTCTCGCCTTTGGGATGCGGTTTCCAAATCATGGTTCGTGGCACAAACAACACGAACATCTACCTGAATGGTTTTGTCGCCACCCACCCGTTCAAATTCGCGTTCTTCAAGGACGCGCAAAAGGCGCGCTTGATTAGATAGACTGAGCTGTGAAATTTCGTCAAGAAACAGCGTCCCGCTGTGTGCGAGTTCAAATCTACCTCTCCGTTGGTAATATGCCCCACTAAACGCGCCGCGTTCATGTCCGAAGAGTTCAGATTCTGCGAGGTTCTCGTTTAGGGTCGCACAATTAAAAGCGATGAGAGAACCGCGTCGCAAACTGCGGTGATGAATCGCACGGGCGACCAATTCCTTCCCAGTCCCGCGCGCGCCATAAATCATTACAGTCGCTTTCGTCGGGGCGACCTGCGTTATCATGTCACGAATTTTGATGATTTGCGGTGAATTGCCTGTGAGTCGGCGTAAGCCTTCCTTTTCATCTATTTGTGACTGGAGTTGTCTGTTCTCAAACGCAAGGCGTTGATTTTCGAGCGTTCTCTGCAAAAGTGCCGCCAAATGGACAGGGTTAACCGGTTTCGGCAGGAAATAGGTATCTTTATATGCGAGCATCGCTTTGATACCGATGTCGGTCTCTAAAATGTTCGGTTCTGTAATAAAAACGACACCGACATCTGGATGGTGCTGTACCGCCGCTTCTAAGAGTGCTAACCCATCAATCCGCTCTGCTTTTAATGGCGCGATAAGAATATCTACCTTTAGGTGCTCAATCTGATGAAACGCCTGATACATGTTACCTGTGACAACGAGGCGAAGCCCTTTGCCTGCAAGCGTTTCACAGACAAGTTCACGCTCACCGCGATCGGCATCAACAACCAGTACGGTTTTCTGTGCGTTCATGGTCGGAGCACTTTCTCCTGTTGTATAGTCAGTTTTGGATCCCAAGTTTGCCAAATTATCCGAATCCTCTGATTGAAACTTTTAATCGAAAAAAGTATTGTTTAAAATTAACAATTTAGGTAAACTATAGAATCATAATTTACGATATAGAAATCTTTGTCAGCACTTCTCGGAGGTATGAATGGATAAACAGCTTAGCGCGCTATATAGACTTGGCGGGCTCACGGGTATCTTAAGCGGTTTCCTTATGTTAGCGTCAAGTATTTGGTTTATATTTGGTTTATCATCTGTTGTTTCATTCCCATCGACAGAACAATTTGAAAGAATCGGAATTTTTCATGGAATAGGGGTCGTTACACTTATTTTCCTCGTGCCGACTCTATTAGCGAGTTATGGTTTACTCTCTTCAGAAGCACATACCCGAAGTGCTTTAGGCGCGAGTATCGCTGTCCTATGGCTTATCATAGAATTAATAGCCCACTGTTCACAAACCGCTCCGATAAATGAACTATCGAAATTGGCGGGTGAAACTGCTCCCACTGAGATAGGCGAATCTTTTTACATACTCTGGACAGAATGGGGCGAATCCCTCTTTATGACCGGTGCATTCTTGTGCGCGTTGCTGGCACTCTGTTATGGTTCGGCACTCCATGCGTGGGGAAATTCAGTTGCTGGCTATCTGTTCTTTATCTCGATAATAGCCTTTCCAATAGGTATTTTCCTAAAGTATAAAGGATACCTACACTATGGGATAGAATTGCACGTGCTAATCCGTGGCATAGCGTTTCTGTTCCTTGGCGGTGTGCTTATACAAGCACCATACGACGAAAATATATAACGATAGGCAGTATGTGGAGCATAGACACTTACCCTACTGAATGCGATACGGGTAACTGGTGCCCTATGCCTCGTCTTCATTTAGCAATCTTTCCAGTTCTGCCAAAATATCTTCCTCGTCGCCTTCCGGCTCAGCAGTTTCAGTGTCAAGCGTCTCCAAATCGGACCGAAATTCTATAAGGTTGTTGAGATAGCGTTCCCGCGTTATATTTTCTGCTTCTCCATGTTCCTCACGCAGACATTCACCACAGAACTCTCCAATCTGTTGAATGCCTGCGTCAATATGCCGTAACGCTGCATCGTTATCGTTTTCCTGCAAACTCAGTTCGGCGTTGGCGATGCTGTGCATCATGAGCATATAACCTTTATACTGATAACTCTGCCAAGCAATTTCCGCCGGTGCACATTCGCGTGCCAAATTCGTTACATCAATATTGGTAGCCGTATCACGTTGGACATCTTGCCATCGTTTAATGCCCGCGAATAGAAGGTAGCGGGTATACCGATGGAAAGATTCCTCAAAAAGGATTTCCCATTCGTCTGACTCCAACGTAAACCCCTCCCGCGTTCCGTGTTGTTCTTCATACGTCCGTAATTTTGCGAAAAAATAATCATAATAAGAATCCACACCGTGTGGACGCATACCGTCGGGACGGCCAGTCGCATAGATGCGCGAGATAGTGAAGGCGTTAGGTTGTACAACGACAATCTCCCTACCGTCTTCAATTTGCAGGATGCTCACCGGACGTTCCGCGTCAAGATTTAGCATCTCAAGAATCCGATCGAAGGTCTGAACCCACCGGGTGTTTCTCTGTATAGAATCGTTCGCCATTTTTTTTTCCTTTTTTAATAGTTTTCAGTACGATTTTTTTTTTAAAAATCTTTCAGTTGTCAGTTTGCCTCGCAGTGAGAGTTAAGAGGTGCACTTGATATATAAAGTCTTTTTCTTAACTGACAACCGATAACCGACAACTGGTAACTACTAAAGCATCTGAAAATAATCCTGGAGCGGGGTGACAGTAATATCACCACGCTGTAGCGCATCAATCGCGTTAACGGCTGCGGCTGCGCCGGGTATCGTTGAGAAAATTGGAATATCGTGGGCTATCGCCATTTCACGAATTAAGAGTTCATTGGGGCGATGCAAGTCGCCAGTAGGGGTATTGATAATCAGGTCAACCGCATGATTCTTGATATAATCGTGAATCGTCGGTCTCCCTTTACCGATGCTAAAGACGAGTTCCGACTCCATTCCATTACGGAGCAGCACCTTTGCTGTGCCGTGTGTAGCGATAAGTTCAAAGCCCATATCCGTGAGTTTTTTAGCAATGAAGATGATTGCGCGCTTGTCTTTATTTTTCACACTGATGAAAACCTTGCCACTCAAGGGTAAAGTATAACCGCATGCTTTCTGTGCCTTCGCGAAGGCGCGGGAAACATCCGTATCAATTCCCATTACCTCGCCAGTTGATTTCATTTCGGGACCTAAGCGCGTATTTGAACCCGGGAAGCGGTTGAACGGGAACACCGGTGCCTTGACACTGAAATAGGCGGGTTCTATCTCGCGCGTAAATCCGAGTTCCTCAAGCGTCTTGCCCGCCATCACACGCGCAGCAAGTTTTGCCAACGGCACACCGATCGCTTTACTGACAAAGGGGATGGTCCGGGATGCACGTGGATTCACCTCAAGGACAAAAATCTCATCGTTTTTTATCGCATATTGAACGTTCATCAAGCCGCGGACGCGCAGTGCTTTCGCCAAGTCGTAGGTGAAGGTTTTGAGCTGTTCAATCTGCTCATCTACCAAGGTATAAGGCGGTAACACGCAGTCGCTGTCGCCGGAATGGATACCGGCTTCCTCAATGTGTTCCATAATACCACCGATGACCGTCCGACTTCCATCGGAGATCGCATCAACGTCAACTTCAATGGCTTCTTCAAGATATTTATCAATAAGTACAGGGTGCTCAGGTGAGGCTTCGACAGCGGAGTTCATGTAGTCGTGCAAAAGTTCTTCGTCGTAAACGATCTGCATGGCACGCCCACCCAAAACATACGACGGTCGCACGATAACAGGATAACCGAGTGCGGCAGCAATAGGCGCAGCTTCCTCACTTGATGTTGCGGTACCGTTAGGCGACTGCATTAAGCCGATATCGTCTAAAACTGCTTTAAAGAGTCGGCGATCTTCCGAACGTGCTATATCTTCCGGGCTGGTCCCGATAATCGGCACACCCGCATCTCTGAGTGCAACAGCAAGGTTCAGCGGTGTTTGTCCACCAAACTGAACAATGACTCCGATCGGTTTCTCTTTATGATAGATATTCAGAACATCTTCACGCGTTAACGGTTCAAAATAGAGGCGGTCGGAGGTGTCGTAATCGGTGCTAACGGTTTCAGGGTTGCTGTTCACCATAATGGTTTCATAACCATCATCCTTGAGTGCAAGCGCAGCGTGGACACAACAGTAGTCGAATTCGATGCCTTGCCCGATCCGGTTCGGACCACCGCCGAGGATCATGATTTTCGGTTTATCAGAGGGGCGCACCTCATCTTCGCTTGAACAGGTAGAATAATAGTACGGTGTTTCTGCCTCAAACTCTGCGGCACAAGTATCAACGGTTTTGAAAGTTGCCTCAATCCCAAGTTCCTTTCGACATTCGCGGATAGCCTCTTCGGAGACCTCGTAGATGTCGCCTAACTGGCGGTCAGAAAATCCGTATTGTTTTGCTTTTTTCAAGTTATCAGTTATCAGTTTTCGTAGGGGTTGGGTTGCCCAACCCGTCCCCACCCCTTCGGACGAGGCAACCTCGCCCCTACGGTTACTGGTTACTTCTTTTATCTGTTGGCGGACATCGGGTTCGGACAAAGCATTCTCAAAGTCAACAATCTCCTTCAAATTGTAGAGGAAGAACGGGTCGATGTGTGTGTAGGCATAGATTTCCTCAATGCTCATCCCGCGTGCGAGGGCGGCTTTGATATAAAATATGCGTTTGACATTCGGAATACTCAGTTTGCTCGGAAGTTCAGACAACGGAAGTTCATCAAGTGGGTGATTATCCAATCCAAACCATCCGGTTTCCAGTGATCTCAGCCCTTTCTGTAACGCCTCTTTAAAGGTTCCGCCGATAGCCATAGCCTCGCCGACAGATTTCATCTGCGTTGTGAGTGTTTCATCAGTGCCTTGGAATTTTTCAAACGCCCAGCGTGGGATTTTAACGACGACGTAATCAATTGTCGGTTCAAAGCAGGCAGGGGTCTCAGCGGTAATGTCGTTCGGAATTTCATCTAAATTATAACCGACAGCGAGTTTCGCCGCGATTTTGGCGATCGGAAAACCGGTGGCTTTTGAAGCGAGCGCAGAACTCCGAGAGACACGCGGGTTCATCTCAATGACGACCTGTTTACCTGTTTTCGGATCAACAGCAAATTGGATATTAGAACCGCCTGTGTCAACGCCAATCTCTCGGATAATCTTAATCGCTGAATCCCGCATCGACTGATATTCCTTATCCGTCAATGTTTGGATAGGCGCGACGGTAATGCTATCACCAGTGTGTACGCCCATGGCATCAACATTTTCAATGGAACAGATGATGACGACGTTGTCCGCACCGTCCCGCATTACTTCAAGTTCAAATTCCTTCCATCCGATGACAGATTCTTCGATAAGTAATTCACTGATTGGGCTGAGAGCAAGCCCCATCGTGACCATTTTTTCGTATTCTTCAATGTTGTAAGCGATACCGCCACCAGTGCCGCCGAGCGTAAATGCTGGACGGATAATCGCCGGGAATCCTATATCTTGGACAAACGCGAGTGCCTCCTGCACAGTGTGCGCGATACCACTCTGAGGGACCTCCAAACCGATTTTTGTCATCGCTTCTTTGAAGAGCGCGCGGTCCTCAGCCTTTTGGATGGCAGGCAATTTTGCACCAATCAGCTCAACCCCGTACTTATCTAATACACCGGATTCCGCAAGTTCGACAGACACGTTCAAAGCGGTTTGCCCACCGAGTGTCGGTAGCAACGCATCTGGACGCTCCTTGTCGATGACGAGTTCCACCGTATCCGCTGTGATCGGTTCAATATAGGTCTGATCAGCGAAATCCGGATCGGTCATGATGGTGGCAGGGTTGCTATTGACAAGGGTTATTTCATACCCTTCCTCTTTGAGTGCCTTACACGCCTGCGTTCCTGAGTAATCGAACTCACACGCCTGTCCGATGATAATTGCACCGGACCCTATAATTAAGATTTTTTTTATATCTGTTCGCTTTGGCATTTTTTTTAATAGTTAACAGTTTGCTTCGCAGTGAGAATACGATTTTTTCTGCGAAAAAATCTTTCAGTTATCAGAAGAGAGTTTGGGATTATCAAAAACCTCTTGTAACTGATAACTGTTAACTGTTAACTTCCCTCATCATTTTTGTAAAACGCGAAAAAAGATAACTGGCATCGTGCGGACCGGGGGATGCCTCCGGGTGATACTGGACAGAAAAAATGGGATACTCCCGATGCTGTATCCCTTCAAGTGTGTCATCATTTAGATTGATATGCGTAATGTCAACGCTATTTGGCAGTGAATCAATATCAACACAGAATCCATGATTTTGTGAGGTAATCTCAACCTTGTCGGTTTCAAGATGCTTGACAGGTTGATTTGCCCCTCGATGTCCGAACTTCAGTTTGAACGTCTTTCCACCGAGGGCAAGCCCAAGCAGTTGGTGCCCCAAACAGATCCCGAAAAGCGGTTTTTTGCCCATCAAACCCTGGATCGTTTCGATCGCATAGTCAACTGGCATCGGATCACCCGGACCGTTTGATAGAAAAACGCCATCTGGCTCCGCTGCGAGAATCTCCTCAGCAGATGTTTTCGCTGGTACGACTTGGACCTCGCATCCGTGCTCGGTGAGTTGACGTAAGATATTGTACTTGATACCGAAATCAAGGGCAATAACTTTATAGTTATCCGTTGTCCGTTGTCCGTTATCCGTTAAAGAGGATTCTGATTTAACAGATCCATCTCTTAACTGACCACTGATAACTGATGACTGATAACTATTCCGCCATGCATACGGATTCGGGCATGTCACGCGTTGCACCAAATCCCAACCGATCAAGCCGTGCCACGCTTTGGCTTTCGCAACAAGACTTTCAGGATTCAGATCCTCCGTGGAGAGGCATCCATTCATTACGCCGTGAACTCGGAGGCGGCGAGTGAGTGCGCGGGTATCAATCCCTTGAATGCCGATGATATTATGCTCGGCGAGGTAAGTATCTAAACTCCATTTTGAACGCCAATTGCTATGGTATGCGCTATATTCGCGAACGACAAACCCTTCCACCTGTGGACCGATAGATTCAACGTCTGCTTCGTTGCAGCCGTAATTACCTATCAAGGGGTATGTCATTGTGACGATCTGTCCTTTATAGGAAGGATCGGTCAACACCTCTTGATAGCCTGTCATACTGGTATTGAAGACGACCTCACCAACGGTTTCACCCGTCGCGCCAAACTGCTCGCCCTCAAAAACTGTGCCATCGGCTAATGCCAGAATCGCTTTCATATTTAATAGTTTCCAGTTTCCAGTTTCCAGCGTATGAGTTTCCAGTTTCTGTAGGGGTGTTTTTGCTTGGGTGTTTCTTCAGGTTGCCCAACCCGTGCGGACGAGGTGACCTCGCCCCTACGGTGACTGGTTACTTCTTTACTGGTAACTGTTAACTGTTAACTTCCCTCCCCGAAGTGTAATCATCTGCCAGCCTTTAAGTTCCCAGCCCGTGAAAGGTGTGTTGCGACTTTTTGAACAAGATTTTGTTACGTCAACTGGATGCACCGAGTCAATATCAATGACGGTAACATCCCCAACTGCACCCACAGAAAGGGTCCCCCGGTCAATGCCGAGTATATTCGCCGGAATAACGGTCATCTTTGCAATCACTTCCTCCAATGTGAGGTGTCCCGGTTGCACAAGGTATGTAAACACAAGCGGTAGGCATGTCTCTAAACCGATAATTCCGTTGGGGGCTTCAAGCATGCCTTGTGCCTTTTCGGAAGGTGAGTGCGGTGCATGATCGGTGGCAATTGCGTCGATTGTTCCATCGCACAAACCTTTAATGATCGCATCGATATCGGTCTGTCTGCGGAGCGGCGGATGCATCTTAGCATTCGTCCCCTGTTTTTCTACCTCTGTATCGGTAAGGATCCAGTGGTGTGGACACGCCTCAGCAGTCACATGAACCCCCCGTCTTTTCGCTTGACGTATCAACCTAACGGCACCCGCAGTGCTGACGTGGAGCACATGGAGGTGTCCACCTGTCATCTCCGCTAACATGATGTCGCGCGCGACGATGATGTCTTCTGCAGCGTTCGGGCTACCGATAAGCCCCAGTTTTCGGGATGTCTCCCCCAGATTCATGACAGCACCGGCGTTGAGGTTATGCTCTTCGCAGTGGACCATGATCGGAAAACCGAGTTCTGCGCTCAAGGCGAGTGCGTCGCGCATGAGAGCGGCGTTCATGACAGTAACGCCATCATCGCTGAAACCGACTGCCCCTGCTGAATGCATTCCACGCATATCGGTCAATTCTTCGCCCGCGAGATCCTTGGTAATACTGCCAAACGGGAACACATTTGTCTTCGCCGTTGCTTCGGCGATGTCATAAATCTGCGTAATCTTTTCGGGTGTATCTATCACTGGTGAGGTGTTTGCCATGCAAGCAACAGAGGTGAATCCACCTGCCGCTGCCGCCGCCGTGCCAGTAGCGATCGTCTCTTTATGCTCAAACCCGGGTTCCCGGAGGTGGACATGCATATCGATTAAACCCGGTGCGACAACCTGTCCCATCGCATCGTAAAAGAAGTTTCCAGTTTCCGTAGGGGTGTTTTTGCTGGGGTGTTTCTTCAGGTTGCCCACCCCGTGCGGTGTTTTTGCTGGGGTGTTTCTTCGCGGTGACCTCGCCCCTACAGTGACTGAGGACTGGTGACTGATACTGGTAATCTTGCCATCAGTGATAAACAGATTCCCGACTTCATCAATATTATTCGCTGGATCGATAATACGTCCGTTAATGATACACGCGTCGCTCATTCACCCTCCCTTTCATAAATGATTGCTGCGTCTATGCCAGGCTCTTCCTCGGCAAGCTGCACCCGTACAAACTCTCTGCGTGATGTGGGTACGTTTTTGCCGACGTAATCGGCAGCAATTGGCAGTTCGCGATGACCTCTGTCGATCAGCGTCGCCAATTGGATTGCGGCGGGTCTACCGAAATCCATGAGTGCGTCCATTGCTGCGCGAACGGTGCGGCCTGTATAGAGAACCTCATCTACCAAGATAACCCTTTTGCCAGCAATATCAAAGGGAAGTTCAGTATTACTGACCTGAATCTGTGTCTCATGGAGATTAATATCATCTCGATAGAGCGTAACATCAATAGCACCGACATCGACTTCAATATTTTCGATGCGTTCAAGGTTCTCGGCGATGCGATGGGCGATGAAATCCCCACGGCTTTTAACACCAACAAATACGAGATCTTCAATATGTTTATGGTTCCGCTCTAAAATCTCATGAGCGATCCTGAGTAAGGCGCGGCGAATTTCTTCGGTGTTCATCACTTGTGCTTTTTCACGCATTTCCATTGCTTTTGTCCTATAAGATCTCTTAATAACAAAAAAGCCTCCCCCGTCTGATGTGACGAGAAAGGCGTCATCCAATTAAGTCCGGTGGACAATCTAAATTTTGAGTCCGATTCAACTTGTAATCTGGCATCCTTTTTTCAACCTCTCTGGATTGGATTAAAAAGGGTCTTTGATATGACCATCCTACTGATTATTATATTATACCATAATTTGTGTATTAATTGCAAACTTTTTTATTTTTTTTACACGCTATATCAGGTTTCTGAGATTACAGCCATCCCAGGAGGGCTACACTTTTTGCTCCACCATGCTCGCGAGGATGCCGAGAATTTTGTCACACTCGTGAATAGAGTAGAACTCCGTGTCAATGTACAGCCTTTGCCCTTCCAATTTGAGGAAGAGCCATTCTGTTCCAGAAGTCGTAGCACCATAAACGTTAGGAATATCGTTTCCATTTTCGGCATTAAAGCGTTGTGCGGCGTGCATCTCGGCGACACACTGCCCTAATCCAACCGTCAGATCATCCTTCTTCGCTTCAACAAGGATAATGACAGGTGCCTCTAAAACGAATCGGGCTGGGGACAAACTCACTAAAAAATCACAGACCCCTGTTAATCCCTTTTCAGCATCAACGTTGAAATCAATGCCCGAGAAAACGCTAATACGACGCTCAAATTTCTCGCGGAGTTCAATGAGAACATTGGCAACAATCAATTCCGACTTCGCTTTTTCTGTATTAACAGCAAGGGCTACCGACATGTTTCGTTCCAATACTGCTGTTAGCACCGAACTTGGAACTGCCGGCTCTATCTCCGAAAAAAGATTCTCCACCTCAACCGTTTCTACTATTTGAAATACCTTCTTCACCTCGGCCAAGGTAAAATTGCTATACGCCATTATGACAGTCCCCTATGTATCAAACTTTATTGGTGAATAGGATAAACGACATCAGCGCGAAGGGCTTGTGCCGCAAAACGAAAAGCTGCACGGATACCTTTCTCAGTTAAGCGCGGACTCGAATTAAATTTGCTGGAGATATTCCATGTGCTTTGGCAAGCGTTTCAATAACCTCAAGTTCCCCGGGTTCCAATTGAACAGAAATTAGAGAATCAAAAACGGGTTCATCCACTTCCTCAAGTTCGTCTTCAAAATCCGTTAAGTCGTATGTATCCCAGAAATGCGCGAGTTCTTGAATGGAATCTGTCTTTGGAACATTTTTACGATTCATATCTAATCTCATTTTTGATAAGCATCGATTTTAAAATGCCCACTGATAGTTGCATCAGTACTAAGACGGTTTTGACTGCACAAACAGTTAATTGTCAATTAGCATTATACCGTATCAACATCAAAATTCGCAATAAAGAAGAACAAACCTATCTATTCACCCTGCACAGCACTAATTTCATCTTCCGAAATCTTGTGGACACTTTTCGGGTTAAAGGTCTGCGTTGTGTCTACACGCAAGGCGACCTCAATTCTGCCACCCGTTAGCACGAAGAACTGAATCAGAAAACCGCCACCTTGCATCGACTCAACCTGATATTCTTCTTCGTCAAGGTTACCGAGCCACGTCGGCAGAGATTTCTCAAATTTCGGATGGGCAAGGACGTTCTCCGGTAAAGCAATAATCAAGGTGCCGGGATCATCGCCGATTGCATCACCGATGACGCTCCGCTTCTCTACCATAAACGGCACGATGGAATTGGCGTATTCAAAATCATCGTCACCGGCGCGTTCGGGGGGTACAAGTCCCCATGTCAGGTGATGGATAAACGGATTGCCGTATCCCTGTCCGAGCATGTGTCGCAGTGCGAGTTTGTCAACGGGGTGTACAACAGCGACATAATCAAACCACCCTTCGCTGTGTGCCGGACTCTCTGCGGGCAATTGCGCAGAGACGTTGATATAGTCGCAACCGTCAACAGGCGACGGATAACACCGCGCATCCCACCCGTTGACATAACCGAGCTGTTTCAAACCGTCTGCGACGAGGTGAGGCGGGTCACAGAAGATCGCAGCGTGATCCATGTTCGGATAGATGTCTACACCTGCCCCGATAACGCGTTCTGCTACATCAGTCGCCTCTCTGAAACGGAGATCAGCGTTTTCAATCGTCAAGTAATCATCAAAATTTTTGGGGAGTGTCATTAAGTTTTTCATGAGAAACCTCTATCTGTGTCTTGAAGGAAGGGGGTTTGGATAAATTGATAAATCCGAGTTAGATGTTATAAGTCTAACAGAAATCGGGTCAATAAACAAGCGTTTTTTGATAACCTTTCGCACCAAAAGTTGTTGTAAAAAGTACAGATATTTGGTAAGTTAATAGAGGCTTGAACGCTACGTCCTATACCCAAAAACAGAGGAGCAATTCATGAGGAAAAATACATTTAGAGAACTACTCAACGCTGATAAACCCACCGTCGGCACACATATCCATACCACTTGGCCCTCCATCGTTGAAGCGATTGGGCATACAGGGCTGTATGACTACGTTGAATTCGTTGGGGAATACGGTCCGTTTGATCTGCATGATCTGGATAACCTGTGTCGGGCAGCAGAACTTCATAACATCTCTACGATGATTAAGGTTGACCAAGAACCGCGGGGCTTCATCGCACAGCGTGCAATCGGCTCAGGCTTCCAAAGTGTGCTTTACGCGGATTGTCAGAATGTTGAAGATGTCAAGGAATGCGTTCGTATCACACGCGCAGATACACCCGAAGATGGGGGCAGCTACGGTGTAGCCACCCGCCGATTTTCCTATATGGGTTACGGCGGCGGGCCAGAATACGTCCAAGCACTCCGTGATGTCGTCAACGTCATTATGATTGAGAAAAAAGGGACAGTTGACAACCTTGAAGAGGTGCTGTCTGTTGAAGGCGTTGATATGATTCAGTGGGGCGGTTCGGATTACTCTATGAGTATCGGGATGGTCGGTCAACGCGGTGCCCCTGAAATCCAAGAGGCGCATGACAAGGTGTTTAAGACCGCCATAAAGATGGGAGTCCCGCCGCGCGCCGAAATCGGAAGTGCCGACGACACAAAACGCTATCTGGATATGGGGGTTCGGCATTTCTGTATCGGCACCGATATTTCCATCCTCTACAGTTGGTGGCGTGACCAGGGTGACGGGGTGCGAAAGGCTCTTGACGGACATTAGAGTCGTCATCGGTTATCAGTTTTAATAGTTGTCAGTTATCGGTTGTCAGTTATCGGTTAACAACTTGTGGCTGGAACATTTGCTAACACTGCCACAACCCTCTTTAACTGACAACCGAAAGGTTTTTCAGAGAAAAACCGTACTGACAACCAATAACTATTAAAGCATCCCCTGCATCTTTTCCGCGACCCAGTCCACAGCGACATCAATCATCGCATGCCCTTTGTCGGCTGTAGCGAGTTTTGCTTGATGGTGATATTCGCGATCGGATTTCGCTTGACCTTCATTGGAGATGGTGAGTTTCGCGCTGTCGTAATCCACACCGTTCCAATCAACATTTTCCGCAAAAGCAGCGAGCGCAAACGCCGTCTCAAACTCCGCTGCGTGTCCAGGACAGACGCCTGATTCCATTTGTTCTTGCACTAACTCCGCGGTGTATGCTTCCCAATAGGAATGGAATTCGATGTTAATGCCGAGTTTCTCTCGGTAGCCATCCAACCGTTCATGCACGGGACCCGCGTTGCCCGCATGCCCGTTGACAATTAGGATGTTGTCGATCCCGTGCCGACGCATGCTATCGGCGACATCATAAAGCACCTCGCCGAAGACTTCGGCACGAAGTGTGAGAGTCCCCTTATGATCCATCCAGTGTTCGGATACGCCAATCGCCAGAGGTGTTGTGACGATCACCTGTGGGAACAACTTTTCAGCTGCTAATTTGGAGACATAGACAGCACTTTGCGTATCGTGATACATCGCCAAGTGTTCGTTGTGTTGCTCTGTGCTACCCGTGGGAATAATTGCGCCTTTGAGCGTACCAGCATCAATCGCTTCTCGGACATAACGCCGTTGGTTTTCCCAGAGTAGTACGGATTTGATTTGAGACATCATCTAACCTCCACTGTTTTTCGGTAAGAAACTATACCTACCGAGTGTATTTCGGACAGCCGCAATACCATCTTCCATTGACATCCTATCAGGTGGAAGATAGTCTTGCAAACTCTCCCAATCATACTCGTTCTGCTGCGTGTCACTGTTTTTAAAGAGGATTTTGGTGCCGTAATCTCGGATCTCATTGAGCGTCCATTCGTAGATATAAAACCCGAAAATATCCGCGTATAGGGCAGCACCGTTCCGTCGTTCCGCAAGATAACTTTCTAAAACCACCTCAAACCGTTCGCCTGTGAAAGAGACCAAGTCTTTTTCAGGTGGACCCAAGCAGACACCATCCCAATCAATTATGTGAAGTCGGTTTTCAGCATCTATAATGAGATTGCCGGGTGTCGGATCGCCATGTGTAATGACAAAAGGTGTTTGTAGTGCCGATGCTGAACATCCGAGACCATCATATCTCTCAAGTGTCTGTAAAATCTCTGAACTGTGTTGCGTAATCGCCTCGATTAACTGCTTCTGGTATTGATTCTGAGGCGGTATCTTCCCCGGTGCCTCAAGCACCCTGTGAAGTTCATGCCGTAAAGGCAAGTCATACGTTGCGACTGTCAGGTTATTAGACGCAACTGCATCTGGGCATCCATGGATTGTTGCGAGTAATGCCGCTGTTTGTGAGAGTTCTGCATCCGTGAAATCTTTACCGACCTTCCACAAATCCCAACGGCTTTTGCCCTCAATGAACGGAAACAACGAGACCCTAAAATCTTGCCACGGAACGCTGAGTGTCCCTGCCAGCGTTTCTAAAGGCGCGACAATACCAGATATACTGCACTGATGCCGTAAAAGTGATGCAACCTGTAAGCAACTATTCGGCACAGAAGTTGAAGCTTTTGCAAAAAACTTTTCACCTGTTTCAGACGCGACAACATAACCGTAGCTATCTTCACCTTCTGGAAAAAAGGTTATGGACTTCAAAGGTAAACCGTAGGCAGTGCTGAGGTATTGGAGTAATTCCGTTTTATCAAAGGCATTGTCAACCTTCATATCTGAATTTCTCAAAGTAACTATCAATTTCGGGTCTTAACTCAATACCAGCAAGTTCAAAAGCATCCAACAAATCCGCGTAGGTTCCCTCGCCACCGATAAAATTCCAGAGTTCTTCTGCTATCAAAATATCGTGCTGTAAATCTAACATTCCTTTCAGTGTCCATCGTTCATAACGTTTTGGTTCGTAAGGATTGTAAGGAATGCCAATCATTGTGTTTACAGCTGCCCCTGGATCTCGTGCTAATTCGGCTGCTGTCCATTTTAGGAGGGTTCGTTTGTATCCCTCAATATGATTCCAACTGGGTTTCACAGGTTTCAAATCAATCAAAAATAACGCACCATCATAATTTTCGAGCCAGAGGTCCACCGGGGTCTGTTTCACTTGTTTCAAAGTTCCAGTTTGGCAAACCTGTCTGATCTCTTTCATTTCAATACATTTATTGGGTTTCCTTTCTGCGACCCAGAGTTCATCCATTATGGTCTGAATCTGTTGCTGTGCATCAGTACTAATCCTATTAAAAGGCTTAACTTGGGCTTCTGCAACCTTAAATCTTCCTCTTGCGAGTGCAATTGCTACTGGTTCATAAAACAAGGTGCTAAATTTTGTATTCAAGGAGTGAATGAAAAAAAATAAAGCTATGCTATCTTTACCGAGCAAACGATGATGAAAAGGCATATTCCTCACTTCAGGTTTATAGGACAGCAGCTTAGCACGCATACAACCTTTAATTGTCTCTTTAATCATTGTCTGGCGTTGCGAAGACATCTATCAATTCCTTCTTTTACATGGAATATTGTTTGAGAGTATGCTGATACATAATAGACATTGTTTATCCACCGCGATAGGCTTACTCAATCTGCTGAAAGCGATTCTACTTTCTGAAGCACTACTTTACTCTTGGTCTTCAACTTCAAGGTGTCAGAGATGTTGCCCATGTTAATCGCAAGTTTGAATTGTTTGGTAGATGTCGAAAACCTGCCCAAATAGTCGCCAACAGGTACATCGCCGTAGTTTTCAACGAATTTTATCTGAATTTTCTGTCCAGTCTCAAACGCTGCTTCGAGCGTGTCCCCGAGTTTCCAACCGCGTTTGGTGAATGGGTCAATTTCCAGATCGGTCACAGCATTGCCATGGTCGTCGATTTCAACAATTGTCCCAGTGAGCGATGCCGTTTGAGAAGCCTCCGGTGTCCCTATCTTTTGACTGCACCCAACAAAAAGTAGTGTTGCCACCAAAACAGCTATGAGTGCTGAACTCGAGTCGTACGAACAAAATTGATAGCGGAATTTCACTATGATATATACCTCCATGCGTCTTCTATAAACTGCCTTAAGTATAGTCGGAAAGTAGACAAATGTCAAGCGAAAGCAGTTGAATAATTTCAGTTTGACATGTAGGCGGGTTTATGGTATTCTCTTTTTGGCACAGTTTTTTCACGTGTAATGGAAAATCAATATTGGTTGCGGTTAGAAGATTGCCGCTTAGCAAAGTTGCCTCAATTTAAAAACTGAGACATTGGAGATGAATATGGTAAAAAAACTGAATTTTTATAGCAAGTTTTCAAAATTTGTCAGCTCCATGAAAATTATGGTGCTGTTGTTTGGAATTCTATTGAGCCTTTCGGGTTGCGAAAGAATACCAGCCCCGATGCTACCCGATGACAGTACACTGGAAGCGGAACCACTCACAGTGATGACCTACAACGTTTATGTTGGAGGCAGTCCAGACGGACTTTTAACTGTAGAGAATCTGTTACAGGTGCCCCAGGAAGTCGCTAACATGTATAACGCGGTTATAGCATCAGACTTTCCAAGTCGTGCTGCGGCAATTGCTCAGTCTATAAAAGCCTATCAACCGCATCTTATCGGATTACAAGAGATTTCGTTAATTCGCCGACAAAGCCCAGGCGATCGGATTACCGGTGGACTTGTTGAAGCTGAAGAAGTTGTCCTGGATTTTCTCCAAATTCTGATGGACGCGCTTCAAGCGGAAGGCTTAAGTTATCAAGTCGCTGCCCAAGTTGAAAATCTGGATATTGAGATGCCGATGTTCACCGATACCGGCATTGATGATGTCCGTTTAACCGACTACGATGTGATACTGTCTCGCAGCGATGTCGTGGTATCGCGACCTATGAGTGTTAACTACACAAAGGCACTCACAATTGAAATGCTTGGGCTTGAAGTGCAAAGAGGTTACGTCGCCGTAGATGCTACCGTTTCAGGTGTTACCTACCGCGTTATTAATACACATTTGGAGGCAGAGGAATTAGGACAGGGAAGCCGAGTGGCACAAGCACAAGAACTCGTAAATAACCTTCAAGACGAAACTTTACCAATCATCCTGTTAGGGGATTTTAATACAAGAGCACCAGACGGCACTGCTTATCAAATTTTACTGTCGGCGGGGTATGTTGACGTTTGGCAGATGGACTCCGAAGGCACTGGTAAAACTTGTTGCCAAGACGATGACATCCTCAACGAGGTGAGTGATCTCTCTGTCCGGATTGACCAGATCTTTGTCCGAAACCTGGAACTACCAACTTCTGTCATGACACACACCGTAGGCGATAAACCTTCAAATCGGTTAGCCTCTGGGTTGTGGCCCTCCGACCATGCGGGGGTCGTTGCACATCTCGTATTTGAGTAGTGCAAAATCGTCTGGCACTGAAAAAAAGTAAAGCGCGCTACGACGGGATTTGAAAATCCGCCACAGCGCGCTTTCCATTTAATCAGACACGTCCCTACTCGAAAACCTCAAGTTTGCCATTCTTCACAATCAGAACGACCGGGTCATAGATTGCGTCTCCGTTGGCATCGAAAGAGAACTTACCCAAAATAGTGTCAAAATCTTTAATGTCAGCAAGTGCAGCAGCAATCGCTTTTGAATCCGTTGATTGGGCGTTTGTAATCGCTTCCGCAAGGATATAGACTGCGGCATACGGCTGTGCAGCCCAAACGCTGGGTTCCATACCGTATCTTGCGGTGTAATTCTGAACAAAAGCCTGATTTCCCGGTGTGTCTGCTGTACTGACCCAATCCGTGAAGGTAATCGCTCCCTCAGCCGCAGCCCCAGCACTTCGGATTTCATCCACAGACAAAACGATGCTAATAAACGGAACATCCGCAGAAATTCCAAGTTCACGCCCCTGGGTGAGAATTTTAATAACCTCTATCTGTTGCGCTGAAACAAAAATAGCGTCCGGATTCAATGCGTTTATCCGAGTTAATTGATCGGAAAAATCGGTGTCCCCGGTTTCAAAAGTCTCCGTAGTTACCACCTCAACGCCGCTATCAGCGAGGGCTTTTCTATATCCTTCATCACTCACCCGCGAAGCGAAATCGACCGTATCTGCTATCGTCGCAACTCGCTGGTAACCCAGTTTCTCCTGTGTCACCTTAACACCGCTGGGAATTAATACATCTGTAGAGTGACTCGCTCGGAATATAAATTCACCGATCTCCGCCAAGCCAGCGGCCACGACGACAGGACTAAAAGCCACGACTCCATTTTCCTGTGCAATTGGAAAAACAGATTTTGCAACCTGTGAGGTCCAGACACCCAGAATAACAGACACTTTGTCTTGGTGGATCAGTTTATTGAAAGCCTCAATGGCACCCTCTACAGTACTCATATCGTCCTCAGTAATGAATTTAAGGCTCACATCGCCGAGTAGTTGTGAGGTGTTAATCTCCTCAAGTGCCATATTAAAACTATTTTCCATCACCAAGGCACCTGGCCCGAATTCCCCCGGCCCTAAGTCTCCCGTCTGAGGCAAGACAACACCAATAGGAATTTCCCCACTGAACCCCTCTGGCTGAGTAGCAGGTTCAAAAACTTGCGCCACTCGCTCACAGCCGATCATACCGGCAACCAATCCAGCAATAGCAAAGAAAAATATAAATGTAAAAGTTTTAAACTTCATCTCGGATCTCTCTTCATTAGGGTTAGCAGCGAACGAATTCTCACCGAAATGAGAACTCATCCACTTTTGAAATACAACTGCCTTTGAAACGTTTGTAACTATTCAGTTGCACCATCCTCTGGCGTTGCCTCAATGATGTCAGCCTGCGGCATTCCATTCAGAATTTGTCGTACCCCGACACTTTTAACCGGATTACGGTTCTCATCAAAATGAGAGATAGTCGTCGCGCCTTCGTAATTTGTGATGCCAACGATCGCATCTCGAATCGCACCCGGATCATCGGTTGATCCCACTGTCTCGATTGCTATTTTCAAAATTCTCAGGGCATCATAATCTGCTGCTGCAATGCCGTCAACAGAGCCGTATTTCGCCATATAAGCAGCATTAAAATCTACAGCATCCGGATCTAAGTTGGTACAATAGTAACCGTCAACAGGTTCATTATCCGCCAGAGTCGTAGACATCAGCGGATCGTCCCAACCATCGCTACCGATAAAGGTAGATTCAATTCCCATGTCCCGTGCTTCTTTCATTATATGTGGGTTCGCTGGTGGAAAACTGGCGAGAAGAAGGACATCAGGGGCTGCATCTTTAACTGCAGTCAGTTGTTCAGTAAACATCATCGCCCCACTCTCATAGGTTTGCTCGACAACCACGCTCCCGCCAAGTTTTTCAAAACTTGCCTTAAATGATTGCACAAAACCTTCAGAATACACATCCATGTTTTGCCAAATCATTGCAGCGGTTTTCTTATCAAGCTGATTTACAACGACTTTTGCCAGAAGTTCCGCCTGTAGCACATTGGAACCTGCAATGAGAAACATAAAATCGTTTGGGTCCGTCGCGTCTGCCGTCACCTCTGCCCGTGTTGCGCCGAGGAGTACCGGGATATTGATGACGGGCCCAACTTTCACAGCATGGCTCGAAAACAGGGGACCCAATATCGCAACAACACCTTCCGATTCAGCCAATGCTGCGGCATCCTGAGCGACGGTGGCTGTGACTTCCTCTTTATAGACGAATTCCACCTGCATACCGAGGACACCGCCCGCTGCGTTGATTTCACCGCGAGCAAGTTCAGCCCCTTTGCCAAAACTGGTATAATTGGGTTGTGGGTGAATTAGACCCACTTTAAGTGTGGGCATAGTCGTTTCATCAGACGGAGTGACCATTTCATCAGTCATCCCCATATCGCGTATCCGTTCACACCCAGACAATAACGCAACTGAGAGCGAAAGGAATACGCATAGCATTAACCTAAAAACTTTCGCGTTCATAAAATGCTCCTTTAATGGATTATAGTAACATCGAAAAATAATAAAACACGCTTTGATAAACGGACGAAGGACCTTGACTTTACGTACCGCTTTCTGTTAAAAGGAAAAGGGTTTACTTAATTGTAGAATAGGCTGTTAGCCTGTTCAATCTTCTATTACTGGGAAGCTAATAAACATCAGCATTCCAGCTATCTTATGGTCATTTGATACTATTTTCTTATCAACATCTTCCGTGTTTCCGAAAAGTCCCCTGCCGTCAACGTATAGAAATAAAGACCACTGGCAACCAGTTCATTATGTTCGTTTCTGCCATCCCAATATGCAGCACGACCTTTGCTTTGATACATACCCCCTGGTTGCTGTCCAAGGGCTAAAGTCCGAACAGGTTTACCATCTACCGCATAGATCGTCAAGGTAACGTCTGCAGCATCTGCTAAGTGATACGGTATCCAGGTTTCTGGGTTGAACGGATTGGGATAATTTGCGAGAAGTTGCGTGTTGTCAGGAAGTACGGCAATTACAGGGGCTGCAGCAGCTCCTTCTTCCACTTCAAAGCGCGTGATTTCGGTAAAATCATGGTAAATGTTATTCCTTGCTTTGTCCGTAACCGATATTCCGATAACGCCCCAAACACCGGGAAAACTGCCTTCCGGCAAGTGGATAAAACTCGTATATTTTCGATAAACATTGGGGGCATCTTGAAAATAGATTTCCTTTGTTTGGTTATAACTGTAGGGTCCCTGAAAACCATAACTTCTTTCCCCGCCTAACGGGTCTCTGATAGCGATATGCCCTCCTTCAAACCCACTAATATCGTCTTTGACATAATACGTGACTGTGACGAACGTCTCACCATTCGGATTTGCCGGATTTGCGGGTTCGGCATCCACAGTGATCCTGTTAACATCGAGTGTAGGTGGTGTCATATCCGGGTGCTTCGTTTCTATTGTTACTTTTCGCATCTGATCATCAATATCAGGTAACCAAGCACTCTCACGGTTTATTTCATCCTTAAAGTAGAGGCGTTTTAATTCATACACCCCACCGGGCATATAATGTGGGATGTAAAAAGTTGATTTTAATGTCCAAATATCTCCCTCCCACCTGATTGCACGAGCATCCACCAAACGCCCACCACCCGACCATCTGTTGTATGGTTGTAGGTAATAGTAGACCCCACGTCTAAAGTCCTGTTCTTCTTCTTTTGGTTCTATATAAGTAGACCCGGAGAGTGTCCTATCCTCTTTGACTTGCCAGGTTGCAGTGACAGCGTAGAAATGCTCGTTTCTTTCGGTGTATGCGTCTGATATGGACAACTTTGCGGAATTCGGCACATATTCAGGGGGGGATGAGTCTTGGTCTTCGTCTCTGTTATTGATATAGATTTGCAAGCCGAAGCCACCCGAATTGTATCTTGTGAGCCTATTGACATCGTATGTCGCCACTTGTGTTATTGTGTAATCCCCTTTAGCATAATACGAAGGAACATATTTGTTTCCGCGCAATATATTGCTCTGTTTTGCACCTACAGGGCGTAATCGGACAGCGAAGTAATCGGGACCATTTCGATTTCGATCTCTATCTAACAATTTAAAATACACATATCCACCTGTTGAGTAGTCCAATTCGTTTTCTGTATGGGTTTCTATTTCTACAGTAACTTGTTTAGACCCTTTTCCTTCTGAATCACCTTCCACTGTCACATCAACCCGGACGACTTCTCCGGGGTAGACATAATCGGGATATAAGTTATAGACGACAAAGGTGAGGTCTTCGCGTATCGTAGAAATATAGCGTGTGCCGTGCATAACCCTGTTCTGTATGAATTCATACTTGGCAGGCGATCTGGACCTGAGTTTATCCGGGGTGACGATATAGTAAGCGATGCTTTCTGCCATATCTTCATTTGGATTTTCGCCATGTGCGTAGTCGGAGACAAACTCGGTCTGATTCGTTGTCATCCACCTTTCACCGTCATAAAACCACTCGCCGAGTTTTATCCAGTCTGTTTTGAGTTGCCTGTCAAATAGATAATCCCACAAGAAGTGTGCTTTTTCATGGAGAATGATCCGCTGTGTTTCGTGCGTGATTCCATCTTCAAAAGCTTTTTCGGTAAACTCTATAAAGCCTTTCCCGGTATTTGCGCGTGCGGTGTATTTAACAAAGGGGTCTGGTGCCCGTCTGATAAGATATTTCAATCCTGGCGTTACATGCATGCCGGATGGGTATTCTTCAAACATTATCATGATACCTATGATTTCTTCATAGGTAAATGTGCTAAAGTTATGTGCCGGTTCACCCGTTAAGACTTCGTAGTCGGGGACATGCACCGTAACACCATAGTATCTCTGTAGCATGTTGTCTATCGCACGGTGTTGGATGCCTTCTCCTGGTATGTATGTCGCAAATCTGAGGGCGGCTCGCCAAAGTCGCTTGGAAAAATATCGTCCTTGAATGCCATCTATTTTTGCGACAAACGGATGTGCATGCGTGAACGCCTCTGATGCAATTGTTATCGTCCGAAGACTCCCTTGTGCGACTGCCACATCGGGCCCCAGATCAATGTCTTCTGCCACATGCACATCACTCAATACCCAATAACTCGGGTTCCGTCTCCAAGGGGGAGAATGACTCCCATACCCTTCTGCCATATCTTGTAATGCCTGCAGAAGAAGATAGGTTTTATCCTCATCCCATTCAGGCGACAAATACACTTGGTATCTCCGTGCGAGTGTGTAACTCGCACTGCTTGTTAAGAATGCGTTTATACCTGTATTTTCGATCTCCACCTCTACCGGTTGCGGAACAAAGACAGTTTCTTGTCCTGAAGGTTCTTCACCTATTTCCCAGTGATATGTCGTCGTTTCCCATTCCGCAATCGCCTGCCCTGAAAATAGGCTCATTAAGAAAAGAGCGATCAGATAAAGGACGAACCTTTGCTGTCTTACCAGAGCTTCACACATGGAACTGTTCCTCAGTAATTATCAAGTTGGTTATTATAACCCAAGTTGCTACCAACGGATTTTGGGGTTTTTGCTTGGGTATTTCTGCGTATTGTAACACAGTTTTTCGGACACTTTCTTCACCCCGTAGGGGTAATATGTCTATAGAAAACGATATATGCAAGCGACCGCACCCCGTAGGGGTGCTATGTCTATAAACAACTGGCAACTTGGGTTATTATAAACGATATGGCAATAAACTTACTTGCGTATCAATAGCTTCCGCGTTGCGGTAAACTCGCCTGCGGTGAGCGTATAGAAATACAGACCACTTGCCACAGATTCACCCATCATATTTCTACCATCCCAATACGCCGCACGACTTCGGCTATGATACATACCAATATCTTGATGTCCCAAGTCCAGCAGCCGAACTAACCTACCATCCGCAGCATAAATCCTCAGCGTTACATCTGTGGACTTTGCCAGTTGATAAGGTATCCACGTCTCAGGATTGAACGGGTTTGGATAGTTTGCCAAGAGTGCCGTTGCTTTCGGCACCGTCTCTGTATCTATTAGCGTCGTTAGGAGATTTTGAAGCACAGCAATTCCTTTTTGAAAGCGTGCGTCTGTCGGGTTAAGTTGCTTGGCTCGGTCAATCCATCGTAGGAGGCTTTCGGTTTTGGATACAGCAGCAGGTGCGGCGGCGATAGCGGCCTCAAGTGCGTCTAAAACTGCGTTGATGTCTTCACGGTTCACTTCACCGTCGCCGTTGACATCTCCTGTCAGGGGGGGCTCAACCCTACCAAAGTTCTCAGCGACGATCATCAAATCTAACACATCCACGACACCATCAGCGTTGACATCTGTTGCAGGCATAAACGCCGCGTAAAGCGTATAGTCGCCAGTCTTTTGCGTATCACTTTCGACTTTGATGTAATATGTCCCCGGTTCTACAACCTGTTGTATCCTGAAATTTAAGGTGTCATCCCCGTTTTCATCAGCAGTCGCTGCGAGTGTGGTGCCATCACTATTTTGCAATGTGCCTATCGTCCCAAGGGCACCTGTCGTTGTCATCCAAAGTGTGAGTTGCCCCCGCACCTCTATTGGGACACTGAAGTAATCCACATCATTGCCGGGGTCTATCTTTGCTGTGAGGGATCCACCCAGCAGCAGTGCTGTCGCGTCAACCTGTGTATTGCTATGGTCAGCGGATGTGATGTGCCACAACAACACCGTGCCGTCATCACCGCCACTTGCGACTGTTTTGCCACTCGGAGAAAACGCGACACTATTGACAGCAGTGGTATGTCCCTTAAGTGTGCCCTTTCCTGTCAGCGTCCCAACATCCCATAAACGCACCGTGCCATGCTGATCCCCACTGACGATTGTTTTGCCATCTGGATGGAAGGATACACTATTGACAGCAGCGGTATGCCCCTCAAGCGTGCCTATTTCTGTTCGCGTGGACACATCCCATAAACGCACGGTGCGGTCATGACTCCCACTGACGATTGTTTTGCCGTCCGGGCTGAACGAGACACCCTTGACCCACCCGGCATGTCCTCGAAGTATCGCTATTTCTGTCTGTGTCTCCACATCCCACAAACGCACCGTGGCATCAACACTCCCTGCAGTTGCGAGAATGCGTCCATCCGGACTGAAAGATAAACTTTTGACTCCCCCGATATGTCCTCCCCAAAGTATGCCTATTGCCGTATCCGTATCCACATCCCACAAACGCACAAATGCGCTTCCGTTATAAATAGTTTGTAGAGTTGCGAGCGTGTGTCCATCCGGACTGAAAACAGCAATATTGGCCCAGTGGCCCGGTATCTCAAGTCTGCGTATTTCTGTGTACGTCGCAGCATCCCGCAAACATATCACCGACTGCTCACACCTACTTAAGATTGTTTTGTCATCCGGACTGAACGCGACATTTTTGTTACCAAAACTTCTGCGCCCCAACGATCAAGTATGTCTATTTCCATCAGCATAGCAACATCCCACATACGAATGAAGTAAGACCCCTGATATCTGGAGTGGAGATCACCGACGCTTGCTGCGATTGTTTTGCCATCCGGACTGAACGCGACACTATTGACAGCAGCGGTATGTCCGTTAAGTATGGTGTGTATATTTTTTCCTTGCGCAGCAACAACCCACAAGACTTCCCACATCGTATATTCTAAGACGCGAAGGACAAAGATTTCATCGTTAGAAAATCCCTGTTTTCTTTTCTGCGTATCCACATCCCATAACTCCACGCTGTAGCCCGCCCAACTATACATCCTTGCGATTGTTTTGCCATCCGGACTGAACGATACCCTTGAGAACGATACGGAACTCCCCTCAAGCACGCCTATTTCTGTCTGTGTCTCCACATCCCATATACGCACGGGACTGTCATAACGCACGGTGTTGCCAGCATAACGCACGATGTTGTTAATATTGTTATTACTCCCACTTGCGATTGTTTTGCCATCCGGACTGAAAACAACACTACTGACAGGCCAGATATGCCCTTCAAGGGTTCCTATTTCTGTCTGTGTCTCCATATCCCACAAACGCACCGTGCCATCATGACTCCCACTTACAATTTTTTTGCCATCCGGACTGAAAACAACACTACTAACATATTCGGTATGCCCTTCAAGTCTGCCTATTTCTGTTCGGTTAGACACATCCCATAAACGCACACTGTTGTCCTGACCCCCACTGGCGATCATTTTTCCATCCGGACTAAACGATACACTCTCTACCGTCCCGGTATGTCCTTCAAATGCGTGTACTTGCGTCTGTGTCTCCACATCCCATAAACGCAGGGTTTTATCATCATCCCGACTTGCGAGGCTGCGTCCATCCGGACTGAAAAATAGACTATTTGGTCCCCCGGTATGTCCCTCAAGTGTGCCGATTTCTGTCTGTGTCTCTACACCCCATAGCCGCACGGTATTATCATCACCCCCACTGGCGAGTGTTTTGCCATCCGGACTGAACGCTATACGCTCTACCGACCCGATATGCCCAGTGAGCAGGGCAAGTGCTTCGCGTGTCTGTACATCATAAATCCATATACCGATCTGACTCGCCACAGCAAGCAACGCCCCATCTGGTGAGCACGTTATATCATTTATTCCGCCTTTACCGAGCCGTGCTTTCGCACCTTCAGGGAGATTCCATTGCGTGTAGGGAGCAAATTCAGCAATTGTGTCAGATACATATAGAAACGTTGACAACATTAACAACATCAGACTGAAAAACACTTTGAGTTTCATAACAATAACCTAAGTTGCCACCTTGTAGCATGATGCAGGTCGCATCTGGGCGTGTACGCCGCAAACCTGTTAGGTTGTGCTTCTTCGCACCGAAAATAACACAGGACACTCCGAATTTTTCGCAAAAATGAATGCTGCTTGCTGAAAAACGGTATCCGTGGGGTCTAAAATCATATAGGTAGCAAGTTGGGTGAAAAATACCTTATTAAATTCTTAAACTCTATGTAACCTCGCCTATTGTGCGTACTATATAACCCAAGTTGCCACCTATTTACTTACATAGCACTCCGCTGGAGTGCAAGACGTTGATATACCCTTTTCTATAGACATATCACCCCTCTGGGGTGGGGAAAATGTCTGAAAAACCATGTTGAAACGCTCAAAATCCGTTAGTAGCAACTTGGATTACTATGTAGGAACTCATGAAAAAATGCGTAAGTCCTAACTTAATTCCGCGCTTCAGGTGTAACTGTCAGTTTTACGCGTTTTCCCTCTCGTAGCACAACAACTTCGACAGGTTCACCAATCTTCACGGCATCAAGCGCATAAGTGTAGTCGTAGATATTGGTAATTTTTTGCCCACCAAATTCGACGATAACATCACCGCCCTTTAAACCGGCTTTATCGGCGGGACCTTCCGCACGGACACCGGAAAGTTTGACCCCCGTGCCTTCCGTAGTATAGTCGGGGATCGTCCCAAGATATGCACGGAGCGTATCACGACTCCCTTCCTCTGACTGACTCCGTTCTACTCGGACGTACGCCGGACGTTCATCAGCACTGATTAAGTCTGAAACGATGCCGTGTGCCAAACGCGCGATCCGTTCTATGCCAGTATAGTTGAGCGTCTCTGGGTCGTCCGTAGGGCGATTATAGTCCTCGTGTCCACCCGTGAAAAAACTGAGTACCGGTACCTCTTTCGGATAAAAGGCAGTCACATCCGTTGGCAGATAAGGATCTTCTTGAAGCGTTAGATTAAAACCGATGGGGATGTTCCGCTTTTCAATCAGTTTCGTCCATACAGACGATGAACCCACGCCTTGCAAGATAAGTTTATTTTCACGGAGCCGTCCGACCATATCAAAGTTGATGTATGCCGCCACCTTTTCTAAAGGAACGACAGGATCGTTGACAAAGTGCGTAGAGCCGATAAGCCCAAGTTCCTCACCCGACCAGAGCGTGAAGATGATCCCTCTGCGAATGTTTTCAGGCTGTTTTTGATAAGCTTCGCTGAGGGTTCTTGCCAAGTCTAAGACAACAGCAGTTCCAGAGGCGTTGTCATCCGCACCGTTGTGAATCTGTCCTTCTTCATCCTTCCGGGCGAGCGAACCGATTTCACCATGCCCGATATGGTCGTAGTGTGCACCGACAATAACATACTCAGTGTCGTCTGTTAATTCCGGGGGTGGCAGCAGTGCAACGACATTTTGATCGGTTTTCTTAACTTTCTCAACCGAAACCACGATTTTGACTTTGACACCGGGCAACGGAAATTGTCCGAGAAAGTGCGGATTTTCCGTATCCAGTCCAGATTGAACATCTTTCAGATTTTTACCAGAGGGTGCGAAGAGTGCATTTGCCACAGTATCGCTTATGGATGCGGCGACAATTCCAGAATCGGCGAGGCTGCTATCGAAGTCAAGCGGAATTAACTTGCCTGCATTCGGGGAATTCGGACCGGCAGCAACAAGAAACGCCTTTGCTCCCTGTTCCCGTGCTTGCATCGCTTTGTATCGGAGTCCAGCATACCGATTCAATTGCTGGCGGCGTTCAGGTTCAACGCCTTCAGGCACATAGCGAAGCGCGACAACTATTTTGTCTTTCACGTCCAAACCCGCATAAGCATCATAACCTTCACCTAACTTGCCGGGAACGGTTAAGCCATACCCGACAAAAACCACTTCACCCTCAACGACACCGTTCCGCGAGAAAGAGAGCGGTTGGAAATCGCGTTCCACACTGAATTCCATCACTTGCTCGGAACCGTGCATCTGGCGTGTCATATGAAAGCGGTTCTCCTCGGCTATAATCCGTCTCCCCGCGGTGAATTCAAACGCTTGAAAGTAGGTCGCCTCATCACCGATAGGATTGAGATTGAGGTGTGCGAATTGGGCTGCGATGTGCTTGGCTGCCAATTCTGCACCCTTGGAGCCGGTCATTCTACCTTCCAATTCGTCAGACGCGAGAATTTCTATGTGACGCTGAATGCTAATTCCGGTTTGCCCTGGGTAGATGTAAACCGCTGGGTCGTTCTTGAACTGCAGGATAGAGGTATCAACGCTCGGTGCTGCGAATGCCTCTAATACTGCCTCCAGCGCGGCTTGGTGGTTCCACTCCGCGATATAAAGTTGCGAAACCCCTTGACTGTTTCGATTTGAGGTCCAGCACAAGCGGTTGCCATCCGGAGAAAAGACAGGAAGTCCATCAAAACCATCAGTTGCGGTAACGCGAACCGGTTCATGTCTACCTCTGCCATCAACGAGATATAACTCAAAATTGGAAAATCCGAGTTTGTTGGAAGCGAAAATCACGTAAGCACCACTCGGATGGAAATAGGGTGCCCATGACATACTCTTGAAATCGGTGAGTCGGCGCACATTTGAGCCATCTATCTGCATCGTGTAGATGTCCGCTTGGCTGCCGTCGGGGGTGAAGTGCCGCCAGACGATGTGCCGCCCATCAGGTGTAAAAAAGGGACCACCATCGTATCCCGGTGAATCTGTCAAGCGGGCCTGATCTGACCCATCGGCATTCATGATATAGATTTCACCGAAATAGGCGGGGTCAACTTCAAGTTGCTTCAGATCCTTCGGAGAGAGCTGATCTTTAGGATATGCGTCTCGAAGTGAACAGAAAACAATGCGCTTGCCATCCGGCGAATAGGAGGCTTCAGCGTCGTAACCGGGAGCATCGGTTAATTGTTTCAGGTTGCTACCATCCCGATTCGCCGAGAAAATGTCCATCGCTTCATCGTAATCCCAACTGTAGCGACGCTCTTGCCCAGATGCTCGGAACTGCAATTCTTCTTCCTGTTTTGCTTTCGCGAAAGCGTCGTGGTGTGTTGAGGCATAAAGCACCTCATCGGTCCCCGGTCGGAAGAAGGCACAAGTTGTTTTCCCGATACCGGTTGAGACGCGATGCGTATCACCTGTCAGCAGATTTAGCAGATAAATCTGATAGAACGGATTATCCGGTTCACGTTCACTTTGGAAGATGAGGGCGTTGCCGTCTTCAGAGAAATAGCCTTCCCCAGCGCGCTTCCCGTCATAAGTGAGTTGTCGGATATTGCTAAGAAATCGTGTCTTCTCAACAGGATTATTAGCCTCTGTTTCTTCTGGCGTTGTCCGCTGTGCCACAACATCGTCTGTTACGAGAATAGCAAAGAATATTGTGCAGAACAGCCCAATCAATTTGATGCAACGCATCTCCATCCCTCCTTCTTGAATGGTTTACTGTTTTACAGATGCTGAGCTGCTTTCTGTTTAAGGAAGGCGAGACCGTCTATCGCGAGGCTTTCGGCACTCGGCGCGATGTCGCGCCAGATACACGTCGCAGCGGCGATTTCCTTGACAGCAGGCGTAAACGATTCAATCACGAGCCATCTGTCATAGTTAACCTTTGCCAATGCGCCAAAAACGCCATCCCAATCTACGAGCCCTGTGCCCGGAGTGCCGCGATCATTTTCACAACAGTGCATGTGATGCAAATAATCACCCGTCGCAATAATAGCATCTGCCTGATTCTTTTCTTCAATGTTCATGTGGAACGTGTCCAGATGTACCTTGAAATACGGGCTATCCACCGCTTTACAAAGTTTAACAGCATCTTCGGCGATGTTGACGAAGTAGGTTTCAAACCGATTGAGCGGTTCGCTCGCCAGGGTGACACCGTGCTTTCCGCCGAATTCAGCGACCTCTCGTATACCTTCAACGCACCAGTCCCATTCCTGTTCGTTTCTGGCGCGTCCAACGAGTTTACCCACAGCACTATACATCGGTCCAACGAGCGTATCGGCACCCAATTCAGCAACGATCTCGATTGTGCGTTTAAGATAGGTTTTTGCGTTTTCTCGAATAGTAGGGTCCTCGTCAATCGGATTCCTATCCCCACCCATGATGTTACACCCGATGGTCTCTAAACCGGTATCCTTCAGTAGTGCTTGGGTATAAGGGATGTCCACTGTATCTGGGTCAAAGATAGGGATTTCGACACCATCAAAACCCATTTCAGCAACTTTCGGAATCAGATCTGCAGTTTCTCGATCAAACTTATCTGCCCAGAGTAATAAATTTACACCAAACTTTGGCATTGTGTATTGTTCTCCTTATAGCGTGTAATAATCTTTCAGTTTAGCACGAATTGGAAAGCGTTTTCAAGTTTTTTCGGAGAGTTATCAATCTGATAATAATGCGGAAGATGGGTCCGAAGTGATTTTACGATGGGATTACTTTTTTTTCGAGTCAGACGAAGGCGGCAGCGCATACATACTCCGCCGAACCTTCACGATTTCACCAGAATCTACAAGACGCTTAAGTTCATTTTTGATGGAACCCGGATGTCCGTCAATCGCATCAATGAGTTCTGCTGTTTTTTTCTCACCGCCGGAAAGCAGCGAGAAAATCTGGTCCCGGAACGGGGCACGAAGGCGTTTACCGCCTCTGAGCTTCATCAAAATACGGTTCGCCTGACTGCTGGAGACTCCCATGACCTGTTCCACTTCTTCGCGACCAGATTCCGCAGTGAGGTTGTCGCGTTCTGTTTCAAAGTGCTCGCGTTCGGCTATTACCTCAGGGAGTTTGCCCAGCCCGCCAGCAACCTCAAAGTCCTCCCAGTCAAAAAGGAGGGTTTCGGGTCTATTGGTGATGTCGGGCAATGGCATGCTCGAAAGCAGCACCACCGTCTTGTTCGGTAAACGGTTCAATCCGACTCGACCGACAATCTGTGTAAATAAACCGGCAGCACTCCGTTCATAAACATCTTGGATGCGCTCGTCTTTGTAGTTCCCAAATTCCGCTTCTCCATCATAACAGAGCGGTTTTTCGTCGTTGCCAAACAAAATCTGTGATTGCCGCCAAGTGAGACCTGGTGACCAGAACGGGACCCCAACTATCCAAACCACTTCTGCCGTTTCAAAAGCGGTATCTTCTAATGTCTCTATCTCTTTGAAACCTGTTACAAAACAGACATTTTCCCTTGCTGCGATGTTTTGTAAATGCTGTGTTACTGGTCCGCTGGTGATAATCGCATGCTTAACGCTTGGGTCACTCTCAATTTCTGCTTGGATACCAAGAAAAAAACGCTGTCCGGTCTCAGACATACCCATAACGCTCCAATCGGTATCGTAGTTTAAAATTGTTTGTCGTGGATAGATACCTGTGCGAATCTGAAAAACTCGATTCCCGGCGACCCACGCTGTCGATTTGATGTGGTGGACTTCAATCTCTTCACCCGGAAATGCCCGATAGAGATCCGGCTCGGAGAGCGTTGACGACATGAACAGAAGACGCTTGACCGTCGGAGGCAACACCGGTGGCACCCAGAACCGCATATCTTCGTCAGACCATAACAACGGGGCATCAGCATCCCGTGGATAATGTTCAAAGAAACGCTTCAGTTGATGCCAAAACGTCCAATTTGGATGCCTATAAACTGTCGGAAATGTCTTGATTTTTGTTACGGTTGCTGTGTCCAAAACGCCCAACGCAACGGCTTGTGTCATTGACATCGGTATTTTCATATCCTCGTTCAATGCGAAGGTATCAAGTTCAAAGACAGGCAGCCCTTTTGTCGCAAGTTTATCTGCAGCGTCTGTATCTAAGGGAATGTGAGCAGCAGCTTCGTTTTCAAACACAATGCTAAAACGCGCCAAAGTTTCGCCCGTTTCGTCATCAACAAACTCACGCGGCACCACTTTACCCGTTGCATTGACTTGACACATCTGTTGAATGAGTGTCTCTTTCTGCCCTTCAAATGCCTGTACCACTGCGCGGATCCGACCGACAGCATTACCATCAAATCCACTTTTGACTTCCAATGCGTTTAATAGGGCATTCCCAAAGTTCCCTAAGGCACTTCCTCGCCAGTCTACACGCCACTCTTCCAATGTGTTTTTTAATATACGACAGGAAATAAATAGCCTATCCGTTGACGCTTCATCAATGATACAGAGCCGCTCTGTGTCATCTGTCTTCTCAAGCATTTTTTCCACCGTTTCTGAGTTTTGTGGATCCAAAAACAGTCGCATTGGGTTACATATTTGTGCTTTGGCACGTTGCAGTGTGCCGGGTTGCGACAAATAGCCGCGCTGCTGACACTCTATATAAACTGGACACTGTGGACAAATACTTTCATCTGGATTCCCACCCTTTCTTTCAAACTCGTAACACCGCTCCGGGTCCTCACAGATATTACCGCGTTGAAAAGGGGTCGCCATCCGTTCCTCAACCGGTATCTCTTTCACTTGTTCCCACAAGTATTCGCGTGCTCGCCTGTAGGCAACCGATGGCAAGTCTTGATTTTGAAAGCGGCGTTCTGCTTTTTTTGTTACCACGGACTTTCCGCTGAAACTGATCGCACCGCCGTTGAGGACATAGGATGCCGCGGCGTAGGTTTTCCCTGCCCCTGTCTCGGCAATAAGTCCGAGAATTCGGACCTCCCGATTGAAAACACGCTGTATCTTAGCGGCGTTCTTTTTAAGGGTCCCGTAAACCTTATTTTCACGTCCCTGCTGATGCAGCATAGGATCCGGACGCTTTATCGCCAATGGACTGAGTTTCCCTTCCCGCACGTCACGCACATTATCCGTTACAGGTAGTCCAGCAGCTGGTAGCAATGGCAGAATACCGGTATCGTCCCAGACATCTGTTATATGTGTCGCCTCCATCGGTAGTCCTTCATCAGATGTCGATGCGCGTATCCACACCACCCCGTCTTGTTCCCATAACAAAACGCGTCCATCTTCAACGTCGCTGTCGGGGCGGTTCCAGTAGTGAACGTTATTTTCCTGCTGGACATAAGAAAACTCGCGCTTCAAAAACGCCTCTTTTGCAAGATTAAGGTTGTGCGAACCGAAGTACGTTGGCACAACAGGTACCGATCGGGGACTCAGTGCTAACTCCCCTTCTGTTGGCGGCGCAGATTCGTGAAGCGCAGCGCGAAGGGCGTCAATAGGGGCAAAGAGTACCTCTTTAGTAATGATAGGCGGATCTAATAAATTTCCGAGCAGAATCTCATAGCGCCCATCCCAGAGACTGTATTCCTCATTGCCAAGAATCTCAAGATATACATCGCGATGGTATGGATTTTCTGTCGTCGGTGTGTGTTTATAGATATACTGCTTCGCTTCATCAGTATTTTGATGGAGATAACCCTGTACTCTGAAAGAAAAACGCAGCCCACCAGACTTTGTCAGCGTCAATAGTGGATTCGCAACAGAATTAACGAGTGCCTCAATACAAGCAAGAACAGTATCCGGGGCAGCACAAATCGCGTCATACTTAAAATCAATGTCGTGCCATTGCGCGCCATCGTGCTCTGAAGGCGTACCGGTATAGATTTGAATTCCCCATGATTTGTGCCATACCCAGTTATTCCAATCACTTAAACGTTGTCGGCTCAAGAACCGTTCACCGCCAAAATCCAGCGGACCGTGGTCGTGCTGAGGTGCGCGTCCTATAGGCATGAAAGAGATGTCTGCCTGCTCGAGTTCATAGAGTCTCACAGGGCATCGCCAAGCACAATAGACCGTGAAATGATATGGGAACCCTTTGTACAGCGCAGGTGTCACCTTTGTTTTTCGCTGGCGAAGCGGCTTTTTATGTCGTTGATGACAACGCTGAAGGATATCTTTTAAGGCGTTCATAATTTATTTATAACGCAAGTTCCGCCTCAGTGAAATAACCGGATTAAACTACTAAAATCTTACTAAGGCAATTATATCTTAATTCAATTTATTAAGTCAAGGTGGTTAAAACTTTACAATAAACAAAATCTTGAATACTTCAAAAACCGCTTCAGTCCCGTAGGGGGTTTTTGCTTGGGGTATTGCTTGGGGTATTTGATAGGGGTATTTGATAGGGTGTTTCTGCGGATTTCTGCGGATTTCTTCAGCATTTATAGAGATGTCCTAACGTGAGCTGAATAAAAGAATCTCACACCGTATGCTAAATTTGCGTAAGTCTTGTCTTCATTCAACCCCGCCAGTCGGGCAGAGAAAGGCAAGCGATTTCTGAGGACTGACTACTCAGAATCTGCTGCTTTAAACAGGTATTTCGGTGCCAATACTGTTAGCGACACACCGCGGGCAATCAGAAGCAATGTTAATGCTCCCCACAAGCCGTGGTTCCCAAAAGGCATGAGCAAGTAGACAGCACTTAAAAAAAGGAGTGTTGACACAATTACAGAATTCCGCAGTGCCTTAGAAGCAGTTGCTCCCAGAAAAATACCATCCCAGATATAGGCAGCGACGTTGACGACAGGCGCGACAATTATCCAGATAAGATACGGTTTTGCCTGCTTGATAAGCGGCACCTGATTTGTAAAGAGATGTAGCAGCATCTCTCCAAATAACACGAAAATTAACATAATTACGCCACCGAACAGAAATGACCAGAAGAAGACCTGGCGCGTTGTTCGTTTCAAATTCAGCATATCTTGTGCCCCCTTGTACTTACCGATCAGACTTTCCGCTGCAAAAGCGAGCCCATCAATCGCGTAGGATGAAAGATTGATAAACTGAAGGAGGATTGTGTTGATAGCAAGAAAAGTATCGCTCAAAACGGCGGATTTCGCTGTGAAAACAGCATGGCTAAACACAAGACAACAGGTTCTGATGAAGATGTCACCACTAATGTTAAGGAATCGCTTGAGTCTGGAAAGTGCCAAGACCTCTCGGAAACGCCACGCTCTCAAAAGACCTCGATAGTATCTCGAAAAAAGTAGAACTGCTAAGAACAATCCGACATACTGCGCAATGACAGTCGCCAAAGCAACACCCGCTACCTTCATACCGAACAACCGCACAAACACCAGATTCAGAGCAATATTGACAAGATTCACCACAATCGTCAATAGCATTGGATAACGGGCATTCTGTAACCCCAGAAAGACACCGTGAAACGCATGCAAGCACAACGTCGCAGGGGCAGCATAGATGCGAATATGGAAATAGGTTCGCGCAAGGTGTTCCACTTCTGAACTTGTATCAATGAGCAGGAAACTGACATTCACAAGCTGCCATTGGAAGATAAGAAGCAGTAGACTTGCCGTGATTCCGATGCATATCGCTCTTAGTAGCAAGCACCCACATTCGGGAAGGTCTTTTTCGCCAAAGGCTTGCGCTGTCAATCCTGTCGTCGCCATTCTGAGAAACCCGAACCCCCAATAAATAAAACTGAAGATAATACCACCGATACCAACGGCACCGAGATAGTGTTCGGATTCCAACCGTCCCATCAATGCGGTATCCACCGCACCCAGAAGCGGGATAGAAAAATTGCTGACGATATTCGGAAGCGCGAGGCGATAGATTTCTTTATTGACGTTTTCAGGGGTATCCATAGAGATGTCCGTTCTACTCCTAATCTTAGAGTCTACCGCAAATTATGCTGGAAATCAAGGGATATTCCGCTGCAACGCAAGGTGTACTGCCATCGGAAATTCGGGCCACCCTCTAAACCAAGATTGTGATATAATAACAATCTAAGCGAAAGGAGTATCCGATTATCCTACAAGTGTATAAATAGAAACGTCCTCACTCGGCGTTAGGAAACCATTTGACACCTGTAGAATTTGAGCAAAAAACTTGTCTTAACTTTGCTGATTTTGTGGTCTGAATTACCGTTGGCACTTCATTTTTTTTATGTTGTATTTTTCGCAGTGTTAACACTTAATATATGTTATGTTTTTTGAAAAAACCCAGAAAAATTCGCAGCATTTCGCAGCATCTCGCTATATCGCGTTGATTTTTCGGTATTTCTATGTTATACTTTTCAAGATCCAAAGGAGTATGATGCCGCAACAACCCTCATCTATTGAACGAGGTATAGACCGTGCCGACATATACAGAACAAAGATTTGAAGATCCCATCAAACAACACCTGAATCAGTCGCGCTACCGGTCATTACAACCTTCCCATTATAGTAAGGACATCAAAAAATAAAGGGAATCATCCGCCAATACAACAAAGTAACAAATTCTGCCTATACGTGGTAGGATTTGTGTTGTGGTATATTTTTCTTTGTAATTTTGGAAGAAATTTAGTATACTATTTAACAATGAAAGATTGGTACTATGCGTTTGCCGCCAAATCGCTTGGATTTTGCGTATCTCAGATACCGCGTCCCGTAGCACTCGCTATCGGCGGATGGTTAGGAACGCTTGTATTTTGGATCGCACCGCGATATAGAGAATTAGCGTGCGAACATCTACGGTGTAGTTTGACATTCTCGGATGAATGCTGTGCCAGAACAATCGCTAAACAGTGCTTCCAACATCTCGGCAAGACTGTCGTAGAGTTTATGCGGTTTCCGCGTTTGGGGCGCAAGCAAATCCAGCGATACGTTAGTTTTGAAGGGATCGAACATGTGGAGCAGGCACTCGCAGCAGGAAAAGGCGCGATTATTTTAACAGGGCATTTCGGGAATTGGGAACTTCTCGCCGCCAGTATTTCTGCCACAGTTGCTCCGCTGACTCCGATTGTTCGTGAGTTGCGTTCTCCGCGTTTAAACGCCTTGGTCTCGCATTACCGAGAAAAAGCCGGTTATGCAACTATTGATCGGGATACAGGGATACGTCAAGCACTTCAATGCCTTAGACGCAATGAGTTACTTGGCATCGTCGCCGATGTTGATACGACTGTCAGCGGCGTTTTTGTCGATTTTTTTGGCAGGCGCGCCTACACACCGTATAGTCCGGTTGCTATTGCCCTCAAAACAGGCGCGGCAATACTACCAACGTTCATTGTCCGTCAATCCGATGGTTCGCATCGTGCAATCATTGAACCACCTTTGGCGTTGCAACGGACCTGCACGAAAGAGAAAGATCTTGTTGTCAATACACAGAAATTCACGAAAATTATTGAATCCTATATCAGACAATATCCGGCACAATGGATTTGGATGCATCGACGGTGGAAGACACAGAATTAACTGCATTTTCATAGGTTTTTTTGCATCCCTACTGCTCTTTGTAACGTCCTGTAAAAGCACAGAAACGCCAGTCAGTGCCCCCGATGAATCTGTAGAAGCGGTACCAACGCAGAAACTTGACAGGTTTTCTACGCAACACACCGAGGCAGGTGTCCTCAAATGGACGCTTATCGGGGACGCTTCAACATTCCACGGAAGTTATGTTGAAGTGGAAAATCCGACTGTACAGATTTTTGAAGAGGGTGTTGTTTCTATCACCTTGAATAGCGACAAAGGTAAACAATTTCTCAATGGCACTAAGAAGGACAGTCTGCACCTGACAGGGAATGTCGTAGGGATCAGTAAAGATGGCAAACTGTTTACTGAGGTACTCCATTGGCAGAACCTCGCAGGTAGGTTGTATGCTCCCGATGAAGCCACAGTCGTGCGTGGAGATTCTACCTGGGTCGGAACAGAAATGTTAGCGAATCCGACGCTTGAAACTGTAAAAATGAAAAATAATAGATTCAAACTTTATCCTAAAGATGAGAAAGCACATGAATATCATAAAACCCCGACTGAACCAGAGTAGGCGTGAACGTAGAGCTCAGCTCCGCAAATTTTATAATTTTTGTGGGTACGCCGGTTGCCTAATATTCCTTGTCTGCCTTGCTTCTCTAACGCTTACTGCGGAGGAAACAGAAGCCATTGAGAGCTCGGAAACGCAAACAACAGAGCACACCGGACAAGAGGCTGCACCTGTTGAAAGTACGGGAGCTCTGGTAGAAACGGAGAAAGAAGAAATCACCGGCACCTCAGATAGAATGGAGAGATATGATAAAGACGGTATAACGATCCTTATCGGCAATGCCAAGACGGTCCGGTATAACGCACAAGGTGTTGAAATTGGGTTTCTCAACGCTGATAAAATTACCATGAAAAGTGACCCTGAAACTAACACAACAACAGAAATTATCGCTGAGGGCAATGTAGAAATCCGAGATCAAGATATCTTCGCTACCTGTGACCATGCTATCATGAACAACCTGACGAATATCATTACGCTCAAGGAAAACGTCGTCGTCTTACAAAACAAGGATAGACTGGAAACTAAGCTTTTCACTTTCAATCGGACGACAGGTAAACAGACTGGCGAAGGTGGCGTTAAATTCAAAGTGAGCGTTACACAAGCGGCACCCGTAACCGCAGAAACGGATGAGAATTCCGAAAGCGGTGCGGAGACTGTCGAAGAAGAAACTGCCGTAACTGCTCCTGAGAAAACTGAAGTTAAGGCTGAAGCAGAAAAAAAAGACACCGATGCTGAGACGGATAATGTGGACGCGGAACAGAAATCTGATGCGGATACTGGAAATGCTGAAGATGCGGATCCCGAAGAAGAAACGGATACAGATACTGAAAACCCCGATGACGCAGATGCTGACACTGAAACGGATGCATCCGAAAACGATTAAGCAGCTCAGTTAATCATAAGAGTAGGAACACCATAGTTAGAGATCATGGCAACAGAATTACAAGCACACAGACTCGTAAAACGTTATACAAGGAACGGTCCCATTGTTGTTAATGAGGTGAGTCTATCGGTACAGCAAGGCGAAGTTGTCGGGCTGCTCGGTCCCAACGGTGCTGGCAAATCGACAACGTTCTACATGGTCGTCGGACTGATTCGCCCCAATTCGGGGAGAATCACGTATGCCGAAAAAGACATCACCTTCTATCCGATGTATAAGCGGGCGCGGCTCGGCATCGGTTATCTCGCACAGGAGACATCGATTTTCCGTAAATTGACGGTTCAACAGAACATTGAGGCGATCCTTGAGGCACAAGGGATACCCAAATCCGAACGCGGTTCGCATATCCATGAACTGACAAACGAACTCGGCATCTCGAACCTGTTACCACGCAAGGCATACACACTATCTGGGGGTGAGTGTCGCCGGGCGGAGATAGCACGAGCCCTCGCGGCTCAACCGGATTTTATTCTCCTTGATGAACCGCTTTCTGGAATAGATCCCATTGCTGTCGCAGACATTAAGCAACTCATTTCACATTTGCGCGACCGCAACTTAGGGGTACTCATCACGGACCACAACGCTGCTGAAACGCTTGACATCGTTGACAGGGCATACATCATTGTTGATGGAAAAATTACGCTCGCTGGGACGCCTACAGAACTCGTTAACGACCCAATAGCGAGAGATCTCTATTTTGGACACAATTTCTCCTATCGGGTAGAGTAGCACCGCTGCAGCAACACCGAAAGAGACGCATGAAATGTACAAAGCGCAACTTACCCAGACCCCTCAGCTGACGCAAAAAACGTCTATCACGCCCAGGTTACAGCAAGCACTTAAAGTGCTGAATATGCCGCTGCAAGAACTAACACATTTTATTCGCCAAGAACTTGAGCAGAATCCGTTTCTTGAACTTGAAGACGATGACGAAGTCGTACCTACCCTTGAAGAAGAATTAGACCCAACACCCGAATGGAACGAGCCTGAAGGCAATCTTGATCAGGAAGATACCGCTGTTGATATTGATTGGGAAATGGCTTTTGAGGACCGCATCTCGCTCAGTGACCGAATGAATACTAAACACGCAGACCCTGATGAACCGCCGCCAGATGTCGTATACGAGTGTTCCCTGCACGATCACCTTGCTGAGCAACTTGACCTTGCTTCTGCCGATATCATCAGGACGGAGATGGAACACACTATTGCAGAACACATTCTTGGGAACTTGAACGACGATGGGAAACTGGAACTCAAACTGTTTCAAATTCCCTGCGAGTCCTTAACCACATTGAATGCAGGAGAGATCTCAGCAGAATTACACACTATCATTCAAAAAGGTTTACAAGCCGCAACGGGTAATAATAATATCACATTTTCAAAAACCGCTACAATCGCAAGGAAAAAGACAACGCGCGCGTCCGCCGAAAACGAAGGGGCACCTATAAACTGCACATGGCAAATCAACGATCCAGACAATAACAAGACTTATACCATCATATATGAACATACATTCGGAAATTGCAAACCCACTCTGAATGTCTATCAACTCACGTTGGAAGATATTGCCGAAGCCGTCGGATGTGAAACGACCCTCGTTGAAACTGTGCTTCGCGAGATACAAGACAACTTTGAACCCCTCGGTATCGCACATCGAGATACAAGAGAGGCATTGCTCATTCAGATACGCAATCAGAAGCCAGAAGAGATACGCGCAGTCGCGGAAAACTTGGACGGAGAACTGTGGCAGTGTGAAAGTTTTGGAAATCAAAAGATGTTTGTGCAATCTCTCGCACAAGAGATTATCGAAAACTACTTCGACGCTTTTCTCAATCAGCAATGGCACTGCATCGCAAAGGCATTAAAAATTGACATCGTGGTTATTGATACAGTTGTCAAGTGGATAGGAAGACTGTCGCCTTATCCAGGTCGCTACTTCACCGATCCAATGACGCACTCGCTTAAGAAAAGTTCTCATGCGGACACCATTACGCCAGACGTGGAGATACAGTACCTCAACGGCAAATATCAGGCTATCTCTGTAGACAGCTATATACCCCGCTTACAGATAAATCCTTACTATCTCAATCTGATGCGAAATCGGCAAGATACGCTTGATACTGAGGCAAAGGAATGGATAGAAAAACGCTATCGTGATGCCTCAAATTTGCTCAGCAGCCTTGCCCAGCGCGGTAGCACAATCGCCCGAGTCACCGAGGCAATTTTTGAGGTACAGACAGAATTCCTGACAAAAGGGGTTAAAAGCATCAAACCTTTAACACTCAAAACGATTGCTGACAGAATAGGAGTCCACGAATCAACTGTCAGTCGAGTGACAAGCAATAAATACGTGCAAACGCCACACGGCATGTATCCGCTACGATTTTTCTTTAGTAATGAATTAGCAACAACACAAGGCGAAGCGATCTCTGCCAAACAAGTGAAAAACCTCATTCAAGAGATGGTCGATGCTGAGACACCGAACAAACCGCTGAGTGATCAAGCGATCAGTAATGCCCTAAAAACAAAAGGGATTCTATTAGCGAGGCGGACTGTTCAGAAATATCGGGACGAGTTAGGTATTCCGACATCACGTGAAAGGTCCGCTGTCCACGCAGGGAATCGTACGCATTGATTGAATGTCCGACGAGAGGGGATGCGTTTTCAGGATTATTAATATTAGTTGTCAGTTGTTAGTTAAGAGGTTTTTGATAATTTCAAAGTCTCTTTCTGAAAACTGAAAGGGTTTTCATGCCTCGCAGTGAGAGAAAACCGAACTGAAACCGAAAACTACTTTTTGCCTTGTTCCGTCATCTATAAAAGAAGGGAGAATGAAAATGAAAATAACCTATTCCGGACATAACCTAAAAATTACTGATGATATTCATGCATACATCCTAAAACGTGCCGACAAAATTGAAACCCGTTTCGGAGATATGCAGGAACTGAACGTCGTTCTCAAATCCGAGAAAAATCGATTTGATGCCGAGATGATAGTGACAGCACCACGCGTCTCGTTCTATGCGAAAAGTGAAACGCATGAGATTCTGTCGGCATTAGATACTGTAACAGATAAGATTATCAGTCAGGTCCGTCGCTACAAGGATAGAGTTAAAGACCGACGGCATAATGCACCACATCGCGAAGTGGTCGCCCAGCTCAACCCAGACAGCGTGGAAACCGTAATAGACCCTGATGGGACTGACGCACCTGTCATCGTAGCGACGCAGGAGAAATTTGCAGCGAAACCACTGACGGTCGCGGAAGCCGCAACGGAACTCCAAGCCTCAAATACCGTATTTCTGCTGTTTTTAAACGCGGAAACCCGGCAAGTCAATTTACTTTATGAAATGGAGCAGGGGACATACGGGTGGGTAGAACCCCTCTTTACCTAATGGTTATCGATGATCAGTTACGAGAGGAAACTGTTCTTAAACGAAAATCTCTTAACCGATAACTGACAACTGATAACTGACAACGAAAAAATGACAAATCTCCCAAAAATCTATGCCCCTCAAGAAATTGAGGGGAAATGGTACCAATTTTGGCAAAAAAATGACTACTTCCACGCGGCGGCAACCTCCGAGAAACAGGCTTACGCAATCGTGATTCCGCCGCCGAATATTACAGGTAGTCTCCACATCGGACACGCACTTGATAATACGCTCCAAGATTGCCTCATCCGATGGCGGCGCATGCAAGGGTATAACACGCTCTGGATGCCCGGAACCGACCACGCCGGTATTGTTACTGAACTCATCATGGAACGAAAACTCGCCGAGGAAGGGACAAGTCGAATTGAACTCGGCAGAGAAAAATTCACCGAGCGGATGTGGCAATGGAAAGCCGAATCTGCTGGCTATATCGTCTCACAACTTCAACAACTCGGATGCTCTTGTGACTGGAAACGTGAGCGTTTCACACTTGATGAAGGACTCTCGAAAGCCGTTCGCACCGCGTTTGTCAAACTCTATAATCAGGGACTCATCTATCGCGACACCTACATGGTCAATTGGTGCCCAGAGTGCAACACGGCTATCAGTAACCTTGAAGTGGAACCGATTGAGATAGACGGCAACTTTTACCACATCCGCTATCCTGTGAAAGACAGTGATGTTGTCCTTGAAATCGCCACGACGCGCCCAGAGACTATGTTAGGCGACACGGCTGTCGCTGTGCATCCCGACGATGAGCGGTATCAGCATGTCATTGGAAAGACAGCACACCTACCCCTCTGTGACAGGGAAATTCCGATAATCGCCGATGCTTACGTGGATAGAGAATTTGGGACCGGCGCTTTGAAAGTAACGCCCGCACACGATCCTAATGATTATGAAATCGGATTGCGGCACGAACTCGAACAGCGTACGATCTTCACGCAAGATGGACATATCAGCGAAGCGGCACCCGAAAAATATGTCGGTTTATCCCGATGGGAGTGTCGCAAACGGGTCGTCGAAGATTTGCAGAACTTAGATTACCTCGTCAAAATTGTACCGCATCGGCACGCCGTTGGCCATCACGACCGGTGCGGTACGATTGTCGAACCCGCTATATCATTGCAATGGTTCATGAATGTCCGCCCGCTCGCACAACGCGCCATAGAAGCGACCCAAAAGGGCGAAGTCCGGTTCATTCCAGAACGCGAGACCGATCGCTTCTATCACTGGATGGAGATTATCGAACCTTGGCCGATCTCACGTCAGCGTTGGTGGGGACATCAACTCCCGATATGGTACTGTAACGCATGTGAGGCAGTTACTGTTGCCATGGAAACGCCACAGCAATGCAAGTGTGGTGCCTCTGATTTCCGCCAAGATGAAGATGTTCTTGATACATGGTTCAGCTCCGGGCTGTGGCCCTTCTCCACCATGGGCTGGCCAGAAGAGACGGAAGAATTGAAAACTTTTTATCCGACATCTGTTCTGGTCAGCGGTTGGGACATCCTCTTCTTCTGGGTATCGAGAATGATAATGTTAGGACTCGGATGTATGGACGAGGTACCCTTCCGAACCGTCTATTTGCATGGGCTTGTCGCCGACGAAAAGGGGCAAAAGATGAGCAAATCGAAAGGAAACACCATCGACCCGTTAGAGACAATCGACACTTACGGGACAGACGCATTCCGCTTCGCCCTTGCAAATGTAAGCACACCAATCCCTTATGTCTCGCTCTCAGAATCGCAGATTGAGTCAGGTAGACGCTTCGCCAATAAAATCTGGAACGCTGCCCGGTTCATCCTGATGAATTTAGAAAAACATCCCATTCCCACGGAAGTGGATGCCATAGAGACCGAACAAGAAACGCTCGAAATAACGTGGATACGGAGTCGGCTCAGCCATACTATTAAAACAACAACCGATGCCCTCGAAAACTTCCGTTTCTACGAAGCGACACAAACGCTCTATGCTTTCCTTTGGCACGAATTCTGTGATTGGTATCTCGAATTCACCAAACAGCGAATTGCGCAAGACGAACCAGCGGCACTCTGGGTAGCTGCAGACGTTTTGGAGCAGACAATGCGGCTCCTCCACCCGCTCATGCCCTTCCTAACCGAAGAAATTTGGCAACAACTCCCGCGCAATAGAACGCAGGACGATAAGTCAGTAACTATTGCCCCTTGGCCAGAGCCAACAGGCGAAAATTCAACCGCAGAAACCACTATGGCGACGCTCACGGAAGTCATTGAGAGTATCCGCAGCATCCGAGGTGAGTTGAACGTTCCGATTGGAGCGTCTGTAGAAGTTCATATCCAATCACCAAACAGTGAAGTGCGTGAGCGACTCGAAACATATCTATCACAGTACTTACCGGCTTTCACACGGGTAGCTGACATCACTATCGCTGAATCTCTGCAAAAACCTCCCGCCGCTGCTGAAGCGGTTATCGGAGAACTCGCTATTTATATTCCGCTTGCAGATGTCATAGATCTCGATGCCGAACACGCAAGGCTTAGCAAACGCCATCAACAAGCAACGAAGGACGTTGTGTCGGCACAAAAGACGTTAGATAATCCAAACTTCGTTCAGCGGGCACCGGAAAAAGTCGTTGCACAAAAGAAGGCACAACTTCAACGGTTGTTGACAGAGCAAGACAAATTAGCACGGAGCCTCGCTATGCTTACCGAATCAGGAAGTGAAAATGGCGATTGAAAACAATGACAACTGCTTTGTTTGCGGTATGAAAAACCCATTCGGCTTTCAGGTAAAACCTGAAATTATAGGTGATGGTGCCTCTGTCCGCATTGAATGTACACCCGCTGAACACTTGCAAGGTTGGGCAAACATTCTACACGGAGGTATCCTCAGTACCCTGTTAGATGAAGCGATTACCTACGTCGGAATAGGCACCTTCGATCAGCCCGCAGTAACAGCGCAACTCGAGGTCCGTTTTCGTAATCCAGCACCAACGGGGGTGAAACTCCTTGTCTCTGCCGAGCGTACGAAGGTTTCCAAAAGGTTAGTGGAAGCAAAAGCAGAGGTTACGCTCAGTGATGGCACGCTCATTGCTACTGGCACTGGAAAAGTCGTACCGGTCAGTGAAAGTTTTGCACCAAAAGTACCGGCTCAGTTTTGAATTTTCTGTGCATTCTGATAAACAATCACAAACATAGTCCCGTAATGAAATGGAGGGACGGCATTTGTACACACACTTTAGATACGTCAAAGCCTTTGACCCACCGCAAGGTAATTTAAAAACATGGAAAATCCAACATCTGCGATGAATTCAGAGGGGCTTTTGAGTTGGGACACCGATGTGCTTATCATCGGTAGTGGTGCCGCTGGGTTACGCGCGGCTCTCGCTGCGAGTGAACACGCGAATGTGACGTTAATTACCAAAACGACATTGACAGAGAGTAACACACACTATGCCCAAGGTGGGATCGCTGTTGCTATGAACCTCGATGATACGATCGCCTTGCACATAAAGGATACCTGTGCAGCGGGTGCCGGTCTCTGCAATGTGGAAGCCGTTGAGATGATGGTATCTGAAGGTATTCCACGCGTTGGCGAACTATTAGACTGGGGTGCGAACTTCGATTGGGAAGGAACCCTGCCGCGCTTTACACGAGAAGCCGCTCACAGCCGCCGTCGAATTGTACATAAAGGCGACGCAACAGGTCGTGAAACGACGGATGTCCTTATCCAACGCGTACTAAATACGGAACGCATTCACGTCCTGCAAAATACATTCGCCATTGACTTGCTGACCGACGCGGATGTCAAGTTAGCGAGCGAGGAGACACCTACATGCTATGGTGTTACGGCAATTGTAGAAGAACAGGTCGCCTGTATTCGCGCCAAAGCCACAATTCTCGCGACCGGTGGGCTTGGACGGATTTACCCGTGTACGTCTAACCCAAAAGTAGCGACTGGCGACGGATTCGCTGCAGCATGGCGCGCCGGATGCGAAATGATAGATATGGAATTCGTCCAATTTCATCCAACAACGCTTTTCTTAGACGGGGCACCTAACTTTTTGATCTCAGAAGCGGTTAGAGGGGAAGGTGGCAAACTTCTGAGCATTCGTGGTGAACGCTTTATGGAGAAATATCACGAGAAAGGTGAACTTGCCCCACGGGATGTTGTGAGCCGCGCCATTCAAAGCGAGATGGACTCGACCGGATTCCCGTGCGTTTTCCTTGATATTACCCATGAATCCGAAGATTTTATCCTTGAACGATTTCCGACCATCTCCGATACCACAAAACGCTACGGACTCAATATTAACGTGGACTTAATCCCCGTCCGTCCCGGCGCACACTTTATGATGGGCGGCATCCGCACCAATACAGATACACAAACAAATCTCAAAGGGCTTTATGCTTGTGGAGAAGTAGCATGTACGGGTGTCCACGGTGCGAATCGCTTAGCAAGCAACTCTCTGCTTGAATGCCTCGTCTACGGTGCCCGCGCTGGCACAAACGCTGCAATATTTGCAAATAGTTATCAGGCCCCAGTTATCAGTGGACAGTTACAAGAGGGTTTTGGGGCTACCACAAGAGACGCTTTAACTGATAACCGAAAACTGAAAACCGATAACTATTCTACAGAATCAATCAAAGATGTCATTCGCGAGACGCTCTGGAAGAATGTTAGCATCGAACGAAACGGCGAGGGCTTACAAGAAACCCTCGCCGAATTGCAAGATTTAATGGAAAGTTTAGGGAGTGTGCTAACAAATCCGGAAGTCGCAGACGTAGCGACGGTAGAAACAGTTAATATGCTCAACGTCGCCTTGATGATAACGCAATCTGCACTCGCCCGCACGGAAAGCCGCGGTGCCCATTACCGTGCCGATTTTCCGACACAAAACGATACCGAATGGCAACGGCGTATTCTCATTACACGTGACAACACCACCGAAGCGATTTCCTTGTGATAGTCCGTTAGACTATCGACACTCAAAAGCCTTCTAATCGCTTTTGCCCGATCTCCGTTGCCGAATTCACCGCGGGCGGTTCATCAGTTTTCCGATAAATTTCGACATAATTATCGTAACTGTCAATAACCTTCTTGATATGAAGCCGAGTTTCCCGAATCGTAATTTTCTCAACGAATAGGTCAATATCCTTAATGTTTTTCGTTGATACCCATCGCTCCATCCGCCCGGGTCCACCGTTATACGCCCCTATTACCAGCAGCGAATTGCCATCAAACCATGAGTTGAGTTCGCCAATATACTTCGTCCCCATCCGAATATTAATATCCGGTTGCTTAAGCATTGAAGTACGGAACCGTCGAATCTTAAGTTTCTGGGCGAGTTCTCTCCCAGTAGCAGGCATGATCTGCATAAGTCCAATCGCACCCGCCCAACTCACTGCCTCAGCATTGTACCGACTTTCTTCCAGAATCATTGCCGCAATTAAGAAAGTATCAACGTTATACATCTTGGCATACTTGTCAACAGCGTCGGCATAGTAGCGCGGGTAGAGTTTATGTTGGAGTTTTTCCAAATCCGCGCGTGTCGCATTCGCGAAAGCGGAACTCTCAAGCGATTTTTCAGTTACCTTCCGCGCTTTATCGTACATCGCGAGCCCTTCATAACACGCAATCAAATCATGAAAACATCTCTGTTCCGGGAACGAAGTTGTGTTAATGTGGTGATCCAATTGCGGGATAGCGTCTTCATAAAGTCTCAGTTCCATTAACATTTGCACCTGGGACGGACATGCCTGACGCTCCGGTATATCCGCATCTTGGACGGCTTTCGGTTCCAGTTCGGAGCCACCTACTCCCAAAATCGCTTTTGCCCTTGCGGAGTAGTACCAATATCGCGCCTCTGCTACTTCCTTGTATAGTTTCCGGGCAAACTCGGGTTTGTTTTGACGTTCACGTATCTTTGCCATCCAAAAATGCGCACCCATTGCGTAGCGATTGCCGGGGAAGTGCTCCTTCAAGCCTTTGAAAGCGTTGTAACTTTCTTCATAGCGACGCTCGTCAAAACGCTGCCAACCCGTTCGCCATGCCGCCACGTCCGCGTATGGGCTGTTTGGCGCGACTTTGATTAAACGTGAATACGCATCCAGTGCTAACTCTGATTGATCCCGTTTCTCTCGAATCTGCGCGATATCGTACAACGCATCATCAACTAATTCGTTCTCAGGATAGGTTTTTACAAAGGTCTCAAGTCTACTGACCGCTGTTTTCAGATGCCCCTTCTGCCGATAGCACTGCGCTATCTGATAGGCAGCACGTGGTATGTAACTGTTCTTGCCGCCAAGGGCAATCACGGCGTTAAAGTTCTTAATCGCCGTATTCGGCCACTTTCGGCCTCGGTTACTTCGCCCAGTCAGGTAAAGCGCATGCGCCCGCATCTCCAAACCTGCAGTTTTAGGTATCAGTGCCAATTCACTCACGGCAGACCGCCATTGCCTATTGGAGAAAAACACCATACCACAATTAAGTCGATCTGTTGGCGTAAGTTTTAGCGATTTATGGCTTCTGGCAAGCAGCTTCAACCGACCGAGTGACTCTTCCGCAACGCTATACGACTGCTTTTCTTTAATAAGTTCACGATAAGTATTAAACGCATCAGAAACATTACCCAATCCTTCATCACAGCGCGCGAAAGCAAAAGTCGCCTCTCTCGCATATTGCGGATGTTTAACGAGGTCTACTAAGTACGACTTCGCAGTTTCATATTCTTTCCGCTCAAGGTGTAACTGCCCTAAAGTCCATTTCGCCGCTGCGCCATAAAAACTCGTCGGATAATTCTTGACGAGTTGCGTATACCACTTTATTGCCCGTTCCCCGTTATTCATACTTTCGTAAAGTTGAGCAAGACGGTAGACAGCGCAATCTGCCAATGGATAACTCAGCGAAGCGACCCGCGCATAGTGCCCAACCGCTTTTGGGCGATTCCGAAGCTTCTCATAGTTATAACCGAGCGCATGATGGATTCTAAGCTTATCCGACTCGGGCAGATCCGATTGCAATAAACTTTCGAGTTTTGAAACGGCGCGTCTGCGTTCCCCTTTATCAATGAGCGTAAAGGCTTCGCCCCACGCATCACTACGCGCTTCTTCCGCGGAAGCCAGCGTCGCCCCTGCAAAGCAGCTACAAGCCAGTAGAAGCAAACCCCAAAAAAAATTATGGATTATAGTGGCATCTAATATAATGCCCGGGTTTGTTCTTTCGCTAAACTGCGTTCGGTTTCTGCTAAAGAAATTTATATATTTCATTTCACTCCTTATTTGAATCCTCCTCATATCACTTCAGATAGATTCAATAGACCGATGATGGGTTTTGCCTTTTAACTTTCAATTGTAACGTTTATTATCGGCAAAAAGCAACAAAAAAGTGAACAAGAGTAGACACGTTGATAAATCGTAGAAATCACTTGCCAAATTTTGGGTCGTTATGTTACACTTTAACTTAGACTTAACCGACTGAGGATTTAGATTGAAGCACATCTTGAGCAGTAAGGAGAAATTTAATGGAAATTGTAGCACTGGGGAAAACAGGTTTAAATGTCTCACGGCTTGCTATAGGCACCGGATCGAATGGTTGGAATGGGCGTTCAAACCAGACGGATTTGGGGTTTGAAACCTTTCGAGATCTATTGCTGTTTTCTTATGAAAAAGGTGTAACGTTTTGGGATTCCGCCGACCAATATGGTAGCCATCCACACGTCAAGGCAGCACTTGAAGAGCTGCCGCGAGAAAGTGTCACTATCACCACAAAGACAACATCCCGCACACGGGAGACGGTGGAAGCAGACGTGAAGCGGTTCCTCAAAGAAATTGGTTCCGATTATGTGGATATTGTGCTGCTCCACTGCCTCACACAAGTAGATTGGCCACAACGCTACCCAGAGGCAATGGAAGCACTCGTCCGTTGTAAAGAGCAAGGTTTGATCCGCTCGCACGGTGTCTCTTGTCACGACTATGGCGCATTCCAGACATCCGCGATGATGGAATGGGTTGAGGTTGTTTTGGCGCGAATTAATCACGCCGGTGTTAGCATGGACGCGTCCCCCGCAGATGTCATCCGAACGATGGAACAGATGGCGTTTGCTGGCAAAGGGATTTATGGCATGAAAGTCTTAGGTATGGGGAAATTGGCAAAAGACGCGGAGAGCCAACGCGAAGCAATCGAATTCGTGATGGGACTCCCCTGTGTCCACGCTATGACGATCGGCATGACCTCGGAGAGCGAGGTAGAAGCGAACGTCACCGTTGTCAACGAGTTGTCGGAGAACGGTTTATAGGAGATTCTTATTTTATTCTGGCGCGAGTGTCCCGCTTTGGATATCAGGGGGTGCTCGCGCTGTTTATCATAGCAGGCATCTAAAACGAGAGTAAATCCATGGACAAATATGAAATAGTTATCGGTTTAGAAATTCATGCTGAATTATGCACAGAAAGTAAACTTTTCTGCAACTGCGCTTATACTTTCGGGGCATCAGCGAATGATTGTACATGCCCAATTTGCTTAGGGATGCCCGGAACATTACCGGTCATCAATAGACGTGCCGTTGAGTTCGCAGTTCGATCAGGACTGGCGATGGGCTGCGAAATCACAACCGCCAGTAAATTTGATCGGAAGAACTATTTCTATCCAGACCTGCCGAAGAACTACCAGATCTCGCAATATGACATCCCGTTATGTCAAAATGGGCAGGTAACGTTTGAATTTGATGGCGAACCTCGGACTGTCGCACTCCGTAGAATCCATCTTGAAGAGGACGCAGGAAAATCTATCCACGCCGAAGTTACAGGCGATCCGACCCGTAGTTTCATGGACTTCAATCGCGCCGGTGTACCGCTCCTTGAAATCGTAAGCGAACCTGAACTGCACTCCCCCGAAGAGGCAATCGCCTATTGCCGAGCCGTTAAAGAGATCTTAGAATATATTGAAGTCAGCGATTGCAACATGGAAGAAGGGAGCCTGCGATGCGAACCGAACCTCTCCCTACGACCCAAGGGCAGTAAAGAGTTAGGCACGCGTACAGAGATTAAAAACAAAAACTCGTTCCAAGAACTGATTGATGCGATGGAGTATGAGGTAAAACGGCAGGCACGGATTTTAGATGCCGGTGAAGAGGTCGTTCAAGAAACACTCCTATTTGATCCAAGCACGGGTAAAACGGTGGCGATGCGTGGCAAGGAGGAAGCAGACGACTATCGCTATTTCCCCGAACCCGATCTCGTTCATGTCCAGATAAGTGATGAATGGATTCAGGAAGTCCAACCGACGCTCCCCGAACTCCCCGCCGCACGGCGCAAACGTTTTATTGCGGATTACGGCATCTCCGCCGAAAACGCCGAGCTCCTGACGACCACCCGAACCCTCGCCGAATTCTTTGACAAAGCCGCACAACTCAGCGATGAACCGACGACCTGTGCGAACTGGATCATGGGCGACCTAACCCGGCTCCTCAATACCGCAGAAATTGAGATTCAAGATTCTAAAGTCACGCCAGCACACCTCAGTGAACTCATCCAATTGATTGATAACGCGACCATCAGCGGCAAAATCGCCAAATCTGTGCTTGACGATGCCTTTGAGACGGGCAAAATGCCGAAAGAGATTGTCGCGGAAAAGGGATTAGCGCAGATTACGGATACCTCAGAGATAGAAGCCATTGTGCTACAGGTTGTAGAAGAAAATCCCGGTCCCGCCCAAGATTACCGTGACGGCACGAAGAAAGCGATCGGATTCCTCGTCGGGCAAGTCATGCGCGCCACCCGCGGAAAAGCAAATCCGCAACTGGTGAACCAAATTTTAACGCGGGTTTTATCCACTGATTAGAAACCTTCGAAAATGCAAAGAGGAAATCTGAAATACAGAGACGAAACTTGGGATCTTCAGAATGCTGATACCAAAGAGTACACCCACTGCTTCCACACCTACCCGGCAATGATGATTCCGCAAATAGCCCGGAAACTTCTGAAAACCTACGGCGTAGAACGCGGATGGCTGCTTGACCCCTATTGTGGCACCGGTACCTCTCTGGTTGAAGCGTCCCTATTCGGTATGCACAGCGTCGGATGCGATATTAATCCCCTCGTACGCCTGATAGCAACCGCCAAGTCAACACAAACTTGTCTGTCGACTTTAGACGAAACACTAAATACGCTGAACGATCATCTCTTTCAGATTGAATTCCAGGAAGGCAATATCCCTGACGCTCCGATTCCTAATATCTTCAACCTGGCGTATTGGTTCTCCGAAGAGTCCATCAGATGTCTCGCTTACCTACGTGATTGGATTAACAAAGTAGAAGATGAAACCGTCCGAAACTTTATACTGGTCGCTTTTTCGGAAACGGTTCGAGAGGTATCGTATACGCGGAACGGAGAGTTTAAATTATACCGCATGCCTGCCGAAAAAATTGACGGATTCAAACCTGACGTGTTTGGCATCTTTAGCAAGAAACTCAGCAGAAACCGGCACGGCTTAGCAGCGTTTCTCGAAAAACGGAAAAACGTTGAGGTATCGGTATCTGATGCAAACACTGTTCAAGGTGAACACCCAATGCCCCGACCTCTCGGAGGCTATGATGTCGTGATTACATCTCCGCCGTATGGAGATTCACAGACCACAGTGGCGTATGGACAATATTCGCGGCTTGCAGCGGAATGGATAGGTTTGCCGAATGCCCGCAAAATTGACAAACTCGCCATGGGCGGACAACATTGAAAAGAAATATTGAAAGATTCTCCAATATCACCTGCTATTGACAAAATCCGTTTCGTCGATGAAAAGCGAGCGCGAGAGGTGTCAGCATTTTACATTGACCTGAGGTGTAGCATCAATTCAATAGTTCAAGTACTTTCACGGTGTGCTACAATCTGCTATGTCGTAGGCAATCGCCGAGTTAAAGAGGTTACGCTGCCGACTGATGCATTTATTGTTGATGCCTTTTCTCAGCACGGTTTTACGCATAAGGCGACCATCGTCAGAAACATACCAAACAAGCGGATGCCGAAGAGGAACAGCCCTTCCAACGTTGCAGGTGAAACCTCCACAACGATGCACGAAGAAAACATCGTCGTATGCCAGAGAATGACACAACAGTAACTCTTAAAATGCTAACCAACCGGAACCCTATCTATAGTGATATGAAAAAATAATAGGACACGCTTTGAAAGACGGACAAGGAAACCTTGCCCCTACGAACTGCCTTTTGTTAAAGGAAAAGTGTCTATTTAATTGTAGGTTTTACTATAAATCCAACGGAAACCCGATTTTGACAACGGGAAAATCGGAGCGAGAACCCAATAGGTAAAAAAATGTCAATAGGACAGATTACCCTCACATCCGTCACAAAGCAGTTCGGCGATACCATCGCGGTTAACAATGTATCACTCCAAATAGAGGGCGGCGAATTTTTCTCGCTACTCGGACCGAGCGGATGCGGAAAAACGACAACACTGCGCATCATCGGCGGGTTTGAGTATCCTACCGCTGGCGAAATCTACATCAACGACGAATTGATGGGAGAAATACCCGCGTATCACCGTCCCGTCAACACCGTTTTCCAAAATTACGCCTTATTCCCACATAAAACAGTCGCCCAGAATATAGCTTTCGGACTACAGATGAAAAAGGCATCTAAAGCAGAGACTTCAGATGCCGTTGAACGTTCCTTAGATTTGATTCAGTTGCCCGGATACGGGGACCGGAGACCGAGTGAACTTTCTGGCGGTGAGAGACAACGTGTAGCACTGGCGCGTGCTTTAATCAACGAACCGACTATCTTGTTATTAGATGAACCGCTCTCCGCGCTTGACCTGAAACTCCGAAAACAGATGCAAGTCGAACTCAAGGCATTGCAACGCAAAGTCGGCATCACGTTTGTCTACGTTACGCATGATCAAGGTGAGGCGTTGGCATTGTCGGATCGGATGGCAGTAATGAACGACGGGAAAATCCTTCAGGTAGGAACACCCGCCGAAATCTACGATTCACCACAGAGTCGTTTCGTCGCAGACTTTATCGGCACCTCTAACTTCCTTGAAGGAACACGCATCAGCGAGAATGAAATTATGCTGACAACAGAACCACCGCTTAAGGTTGTCTGCATGCCGAATCGTGACGTGCCATTGAACACACCTGTTACTATAGCGATCCGTCCAGAACGTTTTGACTTGCGGACAACCCTTAACCCTAATGCCCCTAATTTCTTACGCGGCGTGATCGAAGATGAAAGTTACCTCGGCACGACGCTGCAATACACCGTGCAGACAGGCTACCCGACCCCACTCATTGCACACCAACAGAACATCGGCATGAAAGATACACACCGCTTCCAACGCGGCGATCCCGTCTATCTACAATGGACTCCTGAGAACGCTATTGCCTTAAAAGCCGACGAAGACTAACCATCAGACAACGGTAGTCTAACTTTCCCATTATCACGCTGCTGCGAAGTTAAGAAGCCGATGATAATTTGGACGACTTTGTAACCCTCACTCCCAGGCGAAACGGGTTGTCCACCCTCTGCAACAAGACCTACCAACTCTCGAACACCCGCGGGGATACCTGTCATATCCCATGACGGTGCCTCAATCGTCTCAACAGCATCGTCTTGGTGGAGTGTCGCCCCTCGGTCGCTGATGAGAATATAGCCGTTGGTGCCAACGATCTCTACACGGAACCCGGAGAGTGTTGTCTTTGGACCACCAGCGTAGTAGCCGCGCACACCGTTCGCAAAGTGGATATACCCGTGCGCCGACGGCTCCGTTGCTGGCACATGTCCACCATCCCCTTTATACTCGTTATAATCCGCATAGCCGTCCTCTAATTCGGCGGTAACCCATTCCGGCTCTGAGTCAGCGAAGTAGCAGATCGCATCGACGAGGTGTGTCCCGTTACGGAAAAGCATTGCGCGACCACCGCTCAACGTGCCGATAACATATTGGACATCTCCAATACGTCCACCACCGACAATTACATCATGCGTATGCCGCCATAGCGGTTGCCACCGACGGGTGTGGTCAATCGACAGAATCGTACCGTTTCGCTCGGTCGCCTCCATCATCCTGTCCGCATCTTCAACGCTCGTCGCCATCGGCTTTTCACAAAAGATACCCTTTACGCCAGCGTTTGCAGCGTCAACAACGAGGTCAGCATGTCGGTGATCAGACGTTGCCACCGTCACGACATCCAAATTCTCAGCGGCGAGCATCTCCTGATGGTTCGTATACAACGTAATGTTGTCCCAATTGTCCTGATATTTCTCTTTGAAAGCATCTAACGTACTCTGAACAAAATCGCAGCCAGCGGCTAATTCAACATTCGGCAGACCGATTATCCCCGATGCATGTGTCGTACCGATACCGCTACAACCAATAACCCCAACGCGTAAATTTGCCATGTCCATATCCTCCACTATCCTGCAGTTTAAAACTACCGAAAACCGAAAACGAAATGGCTATGAGATTCACCGTTTTGCCACAGAAACGATTATATACCGTGCCAGATTAGAAGTCAAACTTTTTGTGGCGGATCAAAAGGTAAGTCAGCCAGAGCTATTTAGTTTTCCATTTTTTAGGTGAACTTTGAGGCTCCAGGCCCGGTAGGTGCGGTTTCCTAACCGCACCGGATCCGTAAAAAAAGACGTGAAACCTGATAATTTTTTAAAACTAAGTGACCTATAATTCAGCAAAACGATTTGATACAAACCACAAATTTTGGTAAACTATATAGGGTTAACGATTTTTCAATAGGAGGGAAAAATTATGGCAAGAATAGTCGCTAATCCGGGAATCCTTGGTGGAAAACCGATTGTTGAAGGCACGCGCCTTAGCGTTGAACATATATTGGGGTTATTAGCAAGTGGTATGTCAAATCAGGACATTGGCGCAGACTACCCAGATTTGACTGAAGAAAGTATTCATGCTGTCCTTACCTACGCTGCGCGTGTGCTTCAGAACGAAATTATTGTTGATGTTCCTTAAATCAAAATTTAGTCGCGAAGATGTACCGATCCGTTTAGAGAAGTGTTTGAAGGTTAATTCATTCCAATAGGGCATAACTATCCGAATATTCTATTCAAAAACTTCACCAAAGGATCCCACTCAAGAAGAAGAAAGACTAGAGAAATTATCGAAGCTAATGCGCCAAAAAAGGCAATTAAACCTATAACTTTGCCAGACCATGAATGATCTTTGATTTTTTTCTCAATGTTAATATTTATTAATCCAACTGAACGGAGCATCCAAAAAGGTATATCAAGCAGGATTAAACGTACAGTTCGTGTAAACCATGCAAAGGGGTTAATTAGTTCACACAATTTTTTTAAAATCAAATCGTCAAGCTCCCCAATATGACGATTTAAAATTGCCTGATTTTCAGAAGATGACCTGTAAAAATCAATACGTCTAGTGCCTCCCATTTCGTTGTCTATCTTAGTTGAATTACGTTGCAGCCAACGAAGCAAAGTTTCATGAGATTCTTCATTAGAAAAGCGACTGTGTAGGATCCATTGTTCATACCTTAAGAGATATTTCTCGCCAAAAGTCTTTCGTTTTATAAGCAAATAAAGGTCATAAATCAATCCAATGATACCAATAGCAGCAAAAGTACAAAATGTTGTTAAAATATCTCGTTCGACTAACTTCCCCAAGAACTGCTTTATCACTGTTTATTCTACCATCTTCTTAGTTATAGCATTTTGTATAGCCACTGCAAGTAGTTATTAGATTACATCACTCAATTATCTCAAAGTCAAGAATCCTAAATTCCACCTTCGTGTACGGAGTCTTTGAATTTCCGCGTGTTGTCATAAGTTGGACACTTTTACCAACTTCACTTGTTACCCGTTTTGCCAAACCCGCTGGTATTAGGTTCCGTAAAAGTACGACATCAACTTCAATCGGATCCTCTTGCTTGTCGTAAAATATTACGAAACAATAGACATTTCCCACGTTTTTTCGTAATTGGTTCCGTAAAGAAAAAGTGTACTCGCCGCTATAAGATGTTCCCCACGTACTCGGTGCCTCTGCCCAGAGAAATTTTCCACCACTTACGCCTTCATCGCTGTTACCTCCGAGGTCATCCAAGAGAGATCGCTTTGATTCAGCAGATTTTTCTTGTGAAAGAGGTTTTACCGGCCCTATCTGTTCCATCAATTTCTTTAGATAGTTTGAAGGGATCGCAAAGTTGAGATTTTGTCCACCGCGGAAAGTTGCTACAGAAACCCCGATGACTTGTCCGTTGTTGTTTAGCACTGGTCCACCACTACTGCCTGGAGAAATAGGAGCAGTAAGTTGGAGAATTTTGTCTGTTCCGACCTTTCGGATGCTACTAATAATACCCTGTGAGAACGTACCCTCCAATCCTCGCGGGTTACCTACGGCGTAAATAAGGGTGCCAATTTGAACGGTATCACTATCGCCAAACGAAATTACCTGTGCTCCGGGAACTGAAATTTTCAGGATAACCAGATCGCGTTCCGCATCAACTGCTGTGATGCCTTCAATGTCATACTTTGTTTTTTGACCCACCAATTTCGCGTACCCTCGCGAGGTGCCTTTAAGAACATGAAGGTTCGTTGCAACCTGACCATTGCGGACGAAGAATCCACTGCCAAGTGAAAGAGGTTGTCCATTAGCGTCCTCCATGACCAAAAGCACCGTAGAAGCTAACGCTTTTTTGGCAATTTGCTGAGGTCTTTGGGCATTTGCCGCATCTATCCCACAAAAAAGGAGAAGTATCAAACCTATAAAAGACAAGAACGGCTTTTTGTTATATTCCATTATGTAGGCTTTCCTGTGTTAAGTTTCACGCCCATAATTTCGTAGTCCAAATTAATTTTACCGCAAAGTTTGTGTCGTTTGGCTGAACCACTGAAGAAATTTCTGAATCCGACCAGGGCGAGAGACCCGAATTTCGGAAATGTCGGGCAGAACTATTGTTATGGATTTCCACACCCCATCAGCATAGTCTGGATTATCTTGATGGAATGCAATCTCTTTCGCTTCAGGAACGGATTCACCATCAAGCAGCATGCCTTCAATGTGGCATTGGATAGCTTCGACCGCTTGATCTTGTGCATCTTCAAGTGTATCCCCAGCCGTTATGCAACCGGGTAGATCTGGAACGGTTACACAGTAGTCACTATCTGAGTCTTTGTGAATCACAATAGCGTAATGCCTATACATAGCACACCTCGTGTGTTTTGCTTCTTTTGTTTTTTCCAATCTGGATCCCAACCATTCCATCCTGCTTGTCTACAAATACTTAGCAAAGTCTGTCTCCGTAGGTCTTTCTTGGGGTGAGGAACAGTTACTCTACCAGGCTTGTTAGGGTGTTTGTAGTGGTGATGACTCCCAACAACATGAACCAACATCCATTTTTCTTTCCTTAATCTTTTGATTACCTCGCGACTTGAGATTGCCATATTCCAAATTAACTGATCGAAAAATGTCAGAAAATACCTTAATATCCATCAGTATACCAAAAGACGTGATGCGACTTGATACCTTGTGCCAAAGACTGGGGTTGATTGTGTAACAGATTCGGGATTGAATCATAAGAACTCGAAAGCGCATCGGGTTGATTGATACGATACATCGCACTGCCGTGCTCCTCGATCATTGGCGCGTTGAAACCGTCTGCAATCGGAGCAGGATAGATAACTTCAAGCGACTCGGCATCTATTTGCGCTATCACATTAGAGAGCAGATCTCCAAAAAGCCGCTGACCGCGATCCTCAGCAAAAACGGGGTCTGAAACGAAGAATTCCTCAACGTTTAATCGCGCCTCGCGACGGACGACAGAAACATAACCTCCAATATCCCCATCACGTTCAGCGATCCAAGCGTTTGGAGACTCTGTCCGCACCCATTTTGTCCAGTAAGCCATATCATCCCTGACAAAAGTGCCGTTGAATTTGCGGGCGTAGGCATCATAAAGCGCAGCGATCCTTGCAACTTCGGCGTGATTATCGAAATTTACCGGACGCACATCCCACGCCACCTGCTTTTTCGCAGCGATGGGTTGTTTCGCATAGTAGCGCGGCACCTTCTCCCACCCTTCAGCCGAATAGATACGTTGGCCGCCGTGCAGCGAAGACATAACTATATCGCCGGACTCCATGAACCGAATTGAATCCTTGAGCAGCTGCGTCGCAAGTCCACGCCGCTGGTATTCCGGGCGCGTGCTGACTTCGCCGATACCACCGACACTGACCGGTTCACCGTGCAAAAACATCTTACGGATAAAAACGCGAACTGTGCTGACAATCGTACCATTATCAACCGCAATTCGGATACCTGCTGGGTCCCGCCACGGATCGTTATGCCAATGGTTAGAAAAATATTGGCGACCCCCTGAAAAAACATGCGTGACATGGTCCAGCCATGCTTCTAATTCATCAGGATAAAGTGCGCGAAACTCCATATTTACGTGCCCTTTAAAATTTTATAGTCAACTCGCCAAGAAACTGGCGCGCCTCATTGCGGCTCCCAAACACTTCATAAAGATCACCAGAGACATCGTAAAACCGCCGGATAAAATTTCGGCTCGTTTCTGCCGGATTCAGGTCTGCGTAACGGAGCCATAGGTTCGTCCGGGACCAGATATCCCAATTGAGTTCAATAACCGTAGAACTTGCATCGCCGGTATCAATTCGACGCTGTTTATTCAGATCGGCGTAGAGGGCATTCTGCGTCAAATCAGACGTACCATCTACACGTCCGACAGAGAGATTCAACTCCTTATACCGATACGGGTTCGGGTTGGTGATAAATTTCAGATTCGCGGCGAAGGCGTTCTCTAATGCTTGTGTCCCAAAATCATAACTGTCTTCCACCTTCGCAGGCGTGATATACCGTTCATCTTGCTCCGCGTATGTCAACTCGTCAAGGAACGTCAAGTGCCACCGTTCAGAGAGGCTATACGTCCATCCAAATAGATTTTTAAATTCCAATTGGTTGAGTTTATCTTCAACATCTGTTGAAAAATCGATGTCTTCATAATCTTCCAAGTAGTTATTATGGAGATTCGCAGCGCGCAGACTATAAAATCCGTTCATGTGGGAAGGCTTCACAGTAAACCCTGTAACAGAATACTGAGCGATCGTAAAATCACTATCATCCCGTAGATAGAGATACCCCGCGGCATCAAGGTCCAAGAAAGTCTGATCGTGCTTTTCCTCGCTAAGCTGATCCGTTTCATAAACAATCCGTCCGATATACCGTCCGTTACCATCAAACTTTTGGATACGTGAAATGACGTTATGAAAGAGTGTCAGCCGGATGTCTTTGCGTTTCAATTCTTCAGCAAGTTCTGCTTTGTCTTCCGCATCGTCGGTTTCATCGGCGTAGTAGCGGCTGTATTCTGCCTCTTCCAACAAGCGGACGCGTCTATTCAGGGCTGCAGTATCAGCAGCGACTGCAGAACTCTGGGCAAACGGACCATATTCTGACCGCGTCGCACCCGAAATCGTATCGGCAAGTTCAGCTTGACCGGGTGTACCCTCCGTCAACTGCGTCAAAGTCGGTGAAAGGACAACAACCTCCGGCAGCCCGCCGACTTTTCTCCGAAATTGGCTGGCATCTTTAACGAGAATTTCGCCAGTCGGCAGTGCAACAAGCGCCATCGGCTTCATGAATTCGCCGTTGCCGCGCCCTTTCCTCCCGAAGCTGCCGAGCCATTCCCCTGCCGCATCAAATCTCACAACCCGGTGATTACCGGTATCCGCGATTAGAATATTTCCTCGCGCATCAATAGCAATGTCGGCAGCATCGGTATCAAATTCGCCATCGCCTGCGCCGTATCTACCGAAAGCACTCAACTTTTCGCCGTTGGCACTAAATTTATGGACGCGGCCCCGCTCAGCGTCTAAAATGTAGAGTTCATTTTCGGCATTGAGCGCAACGCGGAGTGCTCTATCATAGCCTTTCGGTTGAATGGCGAAAGCACTTTTCCCCGCTTCGTCAATGATGAGGTTCGCGGGCAACACAACTTTCGGATAAACATCCATTGTGTCAACAAAGTAAGTATCTAACAATTCACCTAACGCACTAAATTTATGGACGCACGGCGCGAACATATAAACTTTTGGGTCAGCGGTTTCAGCAATGTGATGCACAGTCACATCAGCAACGTAGATGTTCCCGGTGCTATCCACAGCGAGATGCCCAGGTTTCCGTAGGATATTATCTGGAGATTCGGGGACTTCTGGAAATTGAAACAGAAATTCTCCGGTCGCCGACAACTTCTGAATCAGTCGGTTTTCTGTATCACTGACATAGATGTGTTGGTTATCAAAGGCGAGGTGTATATCTTTGCTAAACCGACCTTGGGTTGAACCTTTGCCAGCAAATTCTTGCACTAATTGGAGAAAATCCACCGAAAAAGCGGCAGGTAACCCGACGCATAGCAAGCAGAAGACGGATAGAAAGAGTAAGACAACAGTGTATTTTTTCATGGTTTCCTATAGAGTTTTAACTTTAATCTTTTAAGCGTGGGATTCTTTTTTAATGATACGCGGTATTCATCCGAATGTCAAGGCAAAACTCCCCAGGCGAATGCCTAATCCGGCAGAATCCGATATCCCGTGCTAATCCCAGTAATCATGCCAATAATTGCCCAGAGTCCAGCACACGTCATCTCCCCGAGAACCAACCCGAGGAATATAGGTCGCGCCGTCCGATACGCCTTCAATCCGCCATATTTCACAATGCTAAACTTCAATCCCCACCCCAAGAATATAGAGAACCAGAGCTTAAACGTCGCCCAGGAACTCAGCATCGTATAACCGAGCGGATGCAGGGGCCACCACACAAAGGTTTGACGCATCCACATTAAAAAGATCGTAAAACCGCTGCCGAATACCATAAACCCGGTATTCGTCCAATTTGTGCTTGTCTTCGGGCTTGTCAGAAGTCCTTCAAGTTGCCGCATAAACCAACTGCCACCCGTATAAGGCGCGCCGTGCGCGTAACTAATCTTAATCGCGGAGTAATAGGAAACGGCAAGCCCGATAACCATCGCAACCGCCATCGCGATGAGAAGTTGCCGCCGTTTGACGCGGACCTCGTCTGCTGCCTTCAACCCGTTCATAATATTCGGCATCATAAATTCGCGGAGGTCTAATGTAAGGCACACGGGATGCATCATTATCGAAGTCAACGTAGAAGGGTGGATTTTTGAGGTGCCGAGCGTTGTCAAATAGAAACTCTGCGGTGAAAACGACGGATTGATAAACGGGATCCCGCCGTTGATCACCTGCCACGTCAGCACGATATACATTGCCAGCAGAAATAGCACGAAACCGAACGCAAATAAAAGGGACATCCCCATCAGATGGTTGAAAAATACAAGCACACAGATGCCACCAAGAAGACCAAAGATTGTCACACTGTGAGGAAGTGCCTCATCGGAAGGACGAAACTGGAGCATGTTCTTAATGTGATGCCGCGTCTTCCAGAGCGCGATCGCAACAAACGCCAGACACGCCCCCGCCTCTTGTGCCGCACTAAATGATTTACCCGTCCATTGCACACCCGGGCCCGAAGTGAGTTGAAAACCGAACATTACGCCCAAGAGGCATTGCAATTTGTAAAAGACAAAGAAAAACCAGATACTAAACGATACCTCCAAAGTGAGCAGATAACTAAATCCGACCATCGACCAGAAGATAACAATCTGAAATGGACGGAGGGCACTCCAAGGGCGTTCAACGAGGTATTGGTTGAGCCAAAAATCACGGGGGATGTGCGGTGTGTTAGGAAAAAACGTATGCAAACCGTTCATCGTATGCAGGAACACGGGGAAGGCGAACCCGAACCACAGCGCACTGTTTTTAAAAAGCGGACCGAGGCTACCGCTACCTTGCCCTGCCATTTCCGCTGGCAATTTAACGAGCGGGAAGGCACAACGCTCATGCTCCACCCACTGCTTGCGGAGTAGTACAGAGAGACAGATCATCACGAAATAGACGACCACTACGTAGGCACTCCACGTCAAGATAGGCACGATCCATGCACCCCACGGCACCGATTCGCCTGCGAACAGCCCTTCAAAGAATGACTGGGCAGCGGTGTGATCTTGTACCACACGCCAGTGCGGGATATAGTGGTGAAATAGCGATTCCCAGTCGTTTTCCGGGGTAGCGAGATACTTATAAGCCACCATCGGGCTGAGCGCGTAGCGCATCATCCCTGAAGACGGGATACCTGCCGGGGCAAGCATGATACACCAAATCGTGACAAGCTCTCCGGGGGAGAAAGCCGAACCGGGATAAAATCGTTTCAAGAGGACGTTGATGCCCAACACAAAAATCGTCAGGACAAAGAACGGCGCAACCGGGAAGTGTCCACCTGCGAGGAAGATATTACGGATAACGTAATCGTTATAAGGCGCGAGAAGACATTCAGTAGTGGCACACGCCAAACCAATCAACACCGCACGCCATGTAAGGCTATCTCTGACTTGTTGTTGAATCAAGTAATTGCCTTTCAAAGTAGAGTTACGTAAATTCTCCTAACCTTGCCGCATACTATATCACAATCATCTTTTTTTGGATAGAAGATTTTCCGTTTTCGACTTGACTAAAAAACGAAGGTTTTGGTAAACTGCATCAAGAGGAAAGAATATGAGACATCTTCACTATTCCTATAACACGCTCCACATCGCGCTTGTCCTACTAATGCTTGCTGCTACCCCAATATGCAGCGAGGCAGAGGTCTATCCGTATCCTTACGGCAAAGGCAACGAAATCGTCACCCTCAAAGGGCTCCCACTTGATCTAACACGGTTTGATCCGATTGCCAACGGATACATTCCACACAAAGGTGGAAGCGATTTCATCATAATGGAGCAGTTCGATAAAAACTGCGGTCCCAACAGCGTTCAGATGCTACTCTACTACCACAGAAAACACAGGCGACTCAAGGATATCTGGAAGGCAGGAGGCATCAATACCGTTGCATTCGGGACAGTGCCGAGCGAGCTCCGACAGGCACTCAACGCATCAGATGTCCCCGCACATTGGTACAGCAGAAGAACGCTTGACGACTTGCGACGCTACATCGATGAAAATCGCCCGCCTATTCTGCTCCTGCGGCTCTCAAATAGAGGGTATCACTGGGTGGTCGCTGTAGGCTATGATACCCGGTGGGATGAATTCCTCATCGCTGACCCGAACGGACATTTCAAATGGTGGACCGCAGAGCAGCTTGACGCTCAGTGGTCGCTGGCGTGGCAGCCAGAATTTGAGACAGTAGGCGAGGAATGGTACGAATTCCAGATTGACGTAGGTTTGCTCCAAAATATCCATCTCAACCCGAATACGGTCATTGTTCCGTCACAAGCCCCTTCCTTTGAAACAAATTACCTTGATTACTGGTCGGATATGCAGGCAATTGAAGTTTACGGGGAAACAAGGTTTCGGGGTGGCACACGCGCCTGGGAAAAGACGCTCACATTTCAAAATCCATTTAGTATTGTACAGGTTTCTGACATTGAACTGCTGACTTCCACAGGGACAGCGAGCGTAAGCGGATGGGAGCGAACCAGTGACCGTTCAATTAGACTCTGGGGGGAGATCGAAGATGGGTGGTTTTTGCGTGGCAGAATGTGGATCATCGTTAGGACTTTCTACTTCAACGATGTTGACACCACGCCAGACATAAACGTTGCCAAGGCCCCCGCTGTACGACCTGCAGAAACATCGCTCTTGCCCAACTACCCGAACCCATTTAACCCAGAGACGTGGATACCGTATCAGTTGGCAACACCTGCAGATGTCAGCGTATCCATCTATGCCGCGGATGGGAAATTGGTTAAAACACTTGCATTAGGACATAAACAGGCAGGCATCTACCACGACAAATCCAGTGCTGCCTATTGGGACGGTAAGAACGGTCAGGGCGAACCTGTCGCGAGCGGTATCTATTTCTATAACCTCAAAGCAGATGATTTTACTGCCATCCAAAAAATGCTAATCCAAAAATAAAACGAGTCCGCAGTTATCAGTTCTCTGTGATTACATCTCTTATCATAGGAATCGCAGAAATCAGAGAAATCAAAGTTCAGCATTCAACAACCCGGACGGAGCGGGAATGGATACCGAGTACTAACAACTAACAACCGACAACGGCAGCCACAACGACACTTCAGTCCCTTCACCGAGCGTGCTTTCAATTTCGACGCTACCGCCATGTTCCTCAAGAATCCGTTTCACATTTGCCAAACCAAGACCTGTGCCTCTCGTTTTCTTCGTAAAGAACGGTTCAAACAGATGTGCTAAATCTTCCGCTGGTATCCCGACACCGTTATCAACAACTTTGATGCCGACCGTGTCTTCATTCACCATTGTAGAGACTTTCAACACACCGCCTTGCGGCATCGCCTCCATCGCGTTTAGAATGACATTCATAAACGCCTGCTTCAATTTATCTGAATCAAATTGAATTTCTGGGGTTTCAGGTAACAAATCTAACACTAACTGAATTTTGTGGTGTGCCAAGTTGGCTTCCATCAATGCCAAGACGGCTTGCAGGACAGGCGCGAGTGGCTGTGGGGCGAGGTTAAGTGCTGTCGGACGCGCGAAGTCCATCAGTCCCTTAACAATCGTATCAATTTGTTCAATCTCTTCAAGAATATAACGCAGCGATTGCTGATGTTTCTCGACTGCCATCTCTGGTTTCTGCATCAACATCTGTGCCAACATCCGCATAGATGATAACGGATTCCGTATCTCGTGCGCGAACGAAGCAGACATTTTTCCCGCTGTCGCCAAGCGTTCTGCTTGAATCAATTGATCTCTTGACTGTTTTAGATCTCTGGTCATCTGGTTAAACGCAGCGGCGAGATCACCGATCTCATCATGTGTTTTTATGTCACACTGCTCATCAAGTTCCCCCGTCGCGACGCGCGCCGTAGAGTCAACCAAAACTTTGATTGGGTTCGTTAAGTTCCTCCCAATGAGGTGGCTGATAAGGGCGACCAGTCCTATAACAAGCACAGCAATGCTGAGCATGTACCACGTAAGCGTCCGTTTCGCCTCGGCGATCGCTTCCATCGGACGCAGCAAGCAGTAATATCGTCCAAGGCTCAGCGGGAGATAAAAAACTTTATACGGCTTTCCGTTAAGCGTAATGTCTTGGATAACAGATTTTCCATCTGGATTCTCAAGACGTGGCTTGACCTCACGGAGCCGCATTTTGTCTGCTAAATTCGTCCAATCTCCTTCTACATCTGAGAGTTTATCCAGCGTGGTACCATTAAGCGTGTAATCAGAGCCAAAAATCATAATCTCAACGCTATAAGCACTTTTGATTTTTTCTGGATCCTCCCCAAAGTATCCCGTTTTGGTGATGGTATCCAGCCAGCCTTCCGTTTCACGCGTAAACTGTTCGTCGTATTTCCACGCGAAGATTTCAACGGCAACTAACGGGAGCACAATAGCAACCAGAGCGAAGAGAAGCATGAACGGAAGAACAATTTTGGTTTGAATGCCATACCGACGCATCGGAACCCTCTTTTCTTTGATTGCCACGATAAACAAGTTGTAGAGGTCTTTTGCATGTCGTTTGCTACCGAAACCTGATACGCATGTGATAGATTTCATTTTGGATAACACAAAATCTCAATTTTCTTAAATTATGCACCCTTTTCACCTACAAATCGCGTCACTAACAATTGAAACCTATTTTCATTTCAAGAAGAAATGTGCTGGAGCAAACCTTATGCGGTGATTCATCAACATATATGCAATAACTTCACTGAGGCTGCTGTTAGTATAATCCAACGCGGTTGGCATGTCAACCATGATTGTTCCTTCAGCGAATAAAAACAAATTTGCATCCCTAAGCCAAATATATTATCATATATAATGTAAACTAAAATTAGGAATATAGTAAAATCTTGATTCCGACAATTAGCAAAATGTTACACTTTCCGTGGTATCTTTTTTTCTGCAACGGAAAACCAGAGAAAAACGTTCCTAAACCCTTACTGTGACTGGTTTTAAACGCAGGTGTAAAAAATTATCAAAAAAATAAAAAAGATACCATTTGGTATCTTTTTCACACGGTTGGTAACTTTTTTGGAAGCCATAGTTGGTCTATTAAGTCCTCTAATAAGGGGATTTAGGGGGTTAAAAATCAAAATCTCGTGATGCGTCCATCCTACACTGAAAACAATTGAAGCAGCGCATCCTTGCGAGTGATATTTTAACCGAACAAAATCCGATCAAACACGTCTAATATATGGGAAATTATGGGAAATTATGGGAAATTAGGAACTTTCTGGCACACACGGTGTGTACTTATTAAATTAAATGATTCTACAATGGTGACCAATAAACTGAGGTACTTTAAAGTTAACTTTGCGCCCTATGGAGAAAATAGACATGACATTTACCCAAAAAAGCATCACTTCTTACACGGACACCGAACTTGAACAGATTGATGAGGATTCACTTGTCAATCAGTTCCAGAGCGGCGACACAGAGGCTTTTAATCCTCTCATGCTTAAATATCAAAAGAAAATTTACAACCTCATGTACCAACGGGTGCGCGATCAGGAAACAGCAAAAGACCTCTGCCAAGAGGTTTTTCTGAAAGCGTTCAATGCCCTACCCAACTTCAAAGGCGGTTCAGCGTTTTATAGTTGGATCTACCGGATTGCGATCAATTGCAGTATCGACTTTCAGCGCAAACGGAACCGCGATAAGGTGCTTACGTTTGAAGAATTACCGCCTGAAGCAGACGAGGTGCTAAGAATGACCGATGACCATCCGTCTCCTGAGCAACTTCTTGATGAGAAGGAACTTGGGCTTATCATCAGAAAGGCGGTGAAGAAACTCCCACCCGGTCAGCGTCGGGTCTTTAATCTGCGGCATCGACGCGAACTCGCGATCAAAGAGATCGCAGCACTGCTAAACAGGTCGGAAGGCACGGTTAAAGCGCACTTGCACCATGCACACCGGCAGCTTCAAGGTATGCTGCTCCCCTACTTGCGAAATGAACCGCTCGAATGGAACGGAGAAATTCAGTAGAACTGAAATAGATCACAGACGCTTCCCTATAGGAGCGACCTCTGGCTTCTGAACTGTGATTTCTCTGATGGCTATGATTCCCATGATAAGAGCACCCATCACAAGAAACTGAATACTGAAAACCCGGTCCTAACAACTCAGCTGTTCACCGAGAACGCCATCTTTGTCGAAACTTCAACACCACAATCAGAACCTTATTTTTCACCAGAGATCTTATCACAAAAATCAGAAAAATCACAGAGATCACAGTTCAGACTTAATAGGGCGAAAATGGCATGAAAACCAAACATCTCTGACATTAATATTGATATGTAACTTGACAAAACGCCCCAGATATTGTATAATATATACGGTAGACAATACGAAGAATGAACCATAGGTGGGATGGCTGAGTGGACGAAAGCGGCGGTCTTGAAAACCGTTATGGCGCAAGCCATCGTGGGTTCGAATCCTACTCCCACCGCCATTATGGAGAGGTGCAGGAGTGGTTGAACTGGACTGCCTGCTAAGCAGTTATGGCGTAAGCCATCGTGGGTTCGAATCCCACCCTCTCCGTCTTTAAAGCAACAAATCAGACATGAAGGATAGGCAAAGCATAGATGCCTAACACTTCAATAAAGTACGATGCGCGCCTGTAGCTCAGTGGATTAGAGCATCTGACTACGGATCAGAAGGCCAGGGGTTCGAATCCTCTCAGGCGCTTCATAAGTTATTTGTTGGATAAAATTTGGATAGCGATCTTTTCTGGATGGGACAAGCACTTGAGTTAGCAGAAAAAGCCGCCGAGAAGGGCGAAGTACCAGTCGGTGCGATACTCGTTAGCAACGATGTCCGTATCGCTGAAGCGTCCAATCTGCGTGAACAATCTGGTAGTCCTATCGCTCATGCGGAAATGCTTGTCATACAAGCGGCATCCGAACAAATCGGGAACTGGCGATTTGTTGACACAACGCTTTATGTGACGTTAGAGCCGTGCCCAATGTGTGCGGGTGCTATTGTTTTAGCGCGCATTCCAAAAGTAGTTTACGGCACGGCAGACCCGAAATCTGGAGCAGCTGGCACACTCTACAATATTCTCCAAGATGAACGGCTAAATCATCGGGTTGAATTGGTAAGTGGCGTGTTAGCAGATGAGAGCAGCGCGCTGCTAAAGTCTTTTTTCCAAGAACGCCGCCATAAACAGTAAAAGATGAATCCAGCGTTGAAGGTCCGCTACGCTATCGTTATCATGCACCATAAGGAGAGATGCAGGAGTGGTTGAACTGGACAGTCTCGAAAACTGTTGTGGCGCAAGCCACCGTGGGTTCGAATCCCACTCTCTCCGTTTTTCGATATTTTCGTGGTGAACGATAACATCAAAAAAGTTTACAGCCTATCTCATAAATCGTAGGAGGGGTTTGTAACCCCGACCCGCCACTGAGGTGAATTTGGACAGATCGTATTTATGAGACACACTCTGATTATTGCAAGACGCTTAAGTTTTGCAGCACGTGGGGCAGTAGCTCAGTTGGGAGAGTGCATCCCTCGCACGGATGAGGTCACGGGTTCAAATCCCGTCTGCTCCATACATGATAGTTAACAGTTAACAGTTGTCAGTTACAAGAGGTTTTCGATAGTTTCAAAGTCTCTTAACTGAGAACTGAAAGATTTTTTCATGCCTCGCAGTGAGAGAAAAATCGTACTGACAACTATAAAACGGAGAGATGCAGGAGTTGGTTGAACTGGCATGACTGGAAATCATGTGTGCTGTTTTGCAGTACCGTGGGTTCGAATCCCACTCTCTCCGCCAGTTTTTTGTGTTTAATATCTTGGCTATGCTAAGTGGGGAGGTAGCGGTGCCCTGTATCTGCAATCCGCTATAGCAGGACTGAATCCCCAGTATGCGGCCTGTTTCTGTGGGGTCTGTCCCACGTACGTAGTGTTGAGGGTTGGGTCTTGAGCAACGAGTGCTTGTTGAACCCCGTCAGGTCCGGAAGGAAGCAGCGGTAGATGAGTTGTTCGTGTGACGCAAGGGTGCCTGACCTGAGCTAACGGCGCGGGCAACGCCTGGAGAAGCATGTCAACTCTGGGTGCATAGCCATTTTTTTTGCACATAGTATCTGGACAGACCATATCTCATTCCCAAACCGTACAGGAAAGGATTGCGCAATGTCTTACGAGGTTCTCGCCCAAAGATGGCGTCCGCAAAACTTCAGTGACGTTGTCGGACAGGAACACGTTACCACAACGTTGAAAAATCAGATTCTGTCTGAACGCGTCGGGCATGCCTATCTCTTTTGGGGACCTCGCGGTACCGGTAAAACCACCGTCGCACGTATCTTTGCCAAAGCCGTTAACTGCCCTAACCGTGTTCGAGAAACCGAATTTGACACTATCCAAACCGCAGAACCTTGCAATCAATGCGTCTTCTGTAACGACATCTCACAGGACCGGTCGCTTGATGTATTTGAGATGGATGCCGCCTCCAATCGCGGTATTGATACAATTCGAGACCTTCGGGAAAACGTTAAACTCTCTCCTGCTACCTGCACCTACAAAATCTATATCATAGATGAAGCGCACATGCTCTCAACAGAGGCGTTCAACGCGCTGCTTAAAACGCTTGAAGAACCACCGCCACACGTCATATTCATCATGGCAACGACCGAGCATGCTAAAATACCGAAGACAATTAGCTCCCGTTGTCAAGATTTCGATTTCCGACATCTCGAAGATGAAAAGATAATTGCACGCTTACAGTTAATTGCCAAAGAAGAAGAAATTTCAGCGGACCTGGATGTACTCACGCTCATCACCCGTCAATCTGAAGGCTGTTTAAGGGATGCCGAAAATCTGTTGGAACGTCTCGTTTCATCCGCTGGCAAGGATTTGACAACGGATGCCGTTGAACAAATCATCGGACTCGGTTCGAGTGCCCTGCTCCGAAAACTTACAACGGCAATTACGGAAAGAGATATTTCAAAGAGCCTAAAAACGCTAAACGACTTAACAAAACAAGGGACAGACCTGTCGCAATGCTTGGATCAACTCATCGGCTATTTTCGAGACCTACGTCTTTTAGCAATTGACGACAACTTAAGTGATCTAATTCAAAGTCCTCAATCAGATTTGTCGGAACTCAAGCAGAAGGCGGAGCAGATGTCGGTCAGCCGACTCTCGCGGATCATTAAGATATTGATGCATACCGACCGCGATATTAAACAGTATGGTTACCCACAACTCCAATTAGAGGCTGCGTTCATTCAACTTAACTCACTTGAAGAGGGCCTCCCGCTTCAAGAAATTGTTGATAAATTGTCCGCCTTAGAACAGAAATTTGATGCCGCGGGGATTTCCGAACCGCCGCAACAACAATTTCCGTCTTCAGAAGTAGATCCGTCGGATAGAGAAACCGCAGCATCACAGCCGCTTTTCCAAACGAGTCGAAAACCTGCCGGTTCATCCGCTTCCGATTTCGGAAAGGATAAGGTGAACACACAATCTAAAGAGCAATCCGTAACTTCCGCTTCATCAGGTCTGAATGTCCCAAACCCTTCGTCAACGCCACAAGGATCCCGGGACCTTGCAGACCTGCCACTGTTTTGGGAAGGATTAAAACCAAAATTGCCTATGAAACTCAGGTACGGTTTGTTAGAAGGCTCTGTTCCGGCTGTGAACGGCACAAATGCGGTTAAAATCGCTTGTTCACCCACACATCTCTCAATGGTTACGGAAGAAGACAAGACAATCATAACTAACATTCTAACGCAGGAAATCGGCATGTCCGTGACGATTGAGCTGGTTGCGTTGGATACTGTCCCAGAATCAGCTTCTGCTCAAGATGCGACTGAGAAAGTAGAACGAAAGACACCACTCATGCGAAGAGTTGAGGCGCAAGACGATCCGCAGCTCAAAACAGCACTTGAACTTTTTGATGCTACAGTTTTGGAAACCCAATAATCGCCGTTTCCCAAATTGGGAAAGCGTATCTTATAAGTAAGGAAACTTTTATGACACCAAGCATTTTGTAACAAACGGGAACGAAACACGGATGTACACGAGATCCAAAGCTGCTTGGTGATAGGACAAAAACTATGAAGATGAACGACCTGATGAAACAGGCACAACAAATGCAAAAACGGATGCTTGAAATCCGAGAAGAACTCGCAAACCGAACTGTCGAAGCAACTGTCGGAGGTGGAATGGTAACCGCTGTCGTCAATGGACAACAGGAAGTCATCTCACTCCGGATTACACCGGAAGTTGTTGACCCGGAAGATACCGAAATGCTTGAGGACCTCGTTGTCGCAGCTGTCAATGAGGCACTGCAACAATCGCAAGAATTGATGTCCGCGGAAATGAGTAAATTGACTGGCGGTCTTAAAATTCCCGGACTCCCATAAGAATGGCTATCGGCTGTCAGCCGTCGGAGACCGTCAGCAAAGAGGTTTTCGCGTAACCAAATACCTCTTTTACTGATGGCTGACGGCTTTGCCGCACAAAGAATCCATGCAAGAATACCCGAAACCGCTGGCGAAACTTATCACTGAACTCCAAAAGTTACCGACGATTGGTCAGAAGACAGCGCAACGTTTAGCGTTTTTTATGCTAAAGTTACCTGACACTGAAACCGCCCAAATCGCAGAAGCCATCGCACAGGTAAAACAACAACTCTGCTACTGCGATGTCTGTGGCACGATTACCGATACAAATCCGTGTTATATTTGTACAAGCCCACGCCGCGACACCCGGATGATTTGTGTTGTTGAAGAGTCGGATGATCTCTGGGCTATTGAAAGAACTAACGGTTATAAAGGTTTATATCATGTACTTGGGGGCGTACTCTCACCGTTAGACGGGACCGGACCGGACGAACTCGGAATTAACACGCTCTTTCAAAGAATCAAGGAATCCTCTGCAAACAGTGAACCGGTGCAAGAGGTAATTCTTGCCACGAATTGGACAACAGAAGGACAGGCAACTGCCCTTTATCTTACACAACATCTCGAAAGGTTTGAAGTCACTGTTACTCGTATTGCTTACGGTATTCCTGTAGGTGGAGATTTGGAGTACATTGACGAGGTAACCCTTGCGAAAGCACTCGAAGGCAGGCGAAAGGCTTAGATGAGAACACAGTGTTTCCTACTACTTTTAATCTATCTGTATTGTGGTGTGCTTAGTATCGCGTGCGCGGAACCGGATTCAAATAGCGAAAAAATAGAATTAAAAGACACCACCGATTTCAGGGCAAGCACGGCTCGCCAAGCGAATGCAACCTTTGATGCCCAGCGCGCGTTTGCAGCATTGGAAAAACAGTGTGAATTCGGCCCGCGACCACCAGGCTCAGTGGCGCATCGCGAAACACAGGATTATCTCTTTGTTGAACTTCAGAAATATGCGAACAGTGTAGCACTTCAACCGCACACGTACAAGGCAAAAACTGAGACGCTGCAGCTGAATAATATCTTGGCAGAGTTCGGACCTTCCACGGGTGAAACGCTGCTACTCGCAGCACATTGGGATACGCGACCCTTCGCCGATCACGATCCAAAACCGGAAAATCGGGATATACCGATTCTCGGTGCCAATGATGGCGCCTCAGGCGTCGCGATCCTCCTTGAAATTGCCAGAGTCTTGAAAACGCATCCGCCACCGCGACGGGTTGTTATTGTGCTTTTCGATGGTGAGGATTACGGTAGGTCTACCGACGATATGTTTATCGGCTCCCGGTTTTTTGCCAAAAACCTCGGAAAATGGAAGCCAGATTACGGGATTTTGTTAGATATGGTGGGTGACAAAGATTTGACACTCCCAATAGAACGCTACTCTTGGACTGCAAATCGCGAGTTCACTGAGGCTATATGGAATCGAGCATCAACCCTCGGTTTGGGACCTTTTCAACAACGCTTAGGCCGTGCGATTATGGATGATCACGTTCCCTTAATCGAAGTCGGTATCCCGATGGTTGACATCATCGACTTCGATTACCCTTATTGGCATACAATTGAAGATACAGTTGATAAATGTAGCCCTAAAAGTTTAGAAGTCGTCGCGACACTCGTTATTAGCATTATTTATGACGGACTGTAGAAGAATTATCAGTCGTCAGTAGGTATCAGTTATCGGTTATCAGTCGTCGGTTAATATCGTCTGGCGGTTACAAAGTGTGTTACTGCTACAGCGCATCTCTTTAACTGAAAATTGAAAACTGAAAACTGACAAGTAAAAAAATGAATACCTATCACAAACATTATGACGTTATCGTTGTTGGTGCGGGACACGCGGGTTGCGAAGCCGCACTCGCTGCCGCGCGCATGGGCTGTGAAACGCTTATCGTCACAATCAATCTGGATACGATTGCTAAGATGTCTTGCAACCCCGCTATCGGTGGTCTCGCCAAGGGACATCTCGTTAAAGAGATAGACGCGCTCGGCGGTGAGATGGCAAAGAACATCGACAAGACAGGGATTCAATTTCGACGTTTGAATACCAAAAAGGGACCCGCGGTTCGCTCAAGTCGCGCACAAGCCGATAAAAAGGCGTATCAAGATGAAATGAAACGCGTCTTGGAAGCGCAACAAAGGCTTGACATCAAACAGGTATTGGTTGAAGAACTCCTCGTGGAAAATGGACGGTGCATCGGGATTCTGAGTCAGACACAAACCGCTTACTTCGGAGATACTGTAATTCTGACGACAGGTACTTTCCTAAAAGGCATCATTCATATCGGTGATGTTTCATATAGCGCAGGCAGGGCAGGCGAATCTTCAGCAGAAAAACTCTCAGAAAGTTTTTTAAACCTCGGCTTTGAAATTGGGCGGCTCAAAACAGGCACACCGCCGCGCGTCAATGCCCAGACGGTTGACTTCAGCGTGATGGAGATCCAACCCGGGGACGAAAACCCTCTTCCCTTCTCATTCTCAACCGAACGGATCACGCAGTCACAACTCCCATGTTACCTCACTTATACAAATGAAACAACACACGATGTCATTCGCGAGAATCTGCACCGTTCTGCAATGTACAGTGGGCGTATTGTAGGGATTGGTCCCCGCTATTGTCCATCAATTGAAGATAAGGTTGTCCGCTTTTCTGAAAAAACCGAGCATCAAGTCTTCGTAGAACCGGAGGGACGGGATACGGATGAAATTTACCTCAACGGTATTTCCGCGAGCCTCCCCGAAGATGTACAGGTAGAGATGGTGCATAGCATCAAAGGATTAGAGAACGCTGAGGTCATGCGCTTCGGATACGCCGTGGAATACGATTTCGCCCCAGCGACACAACTACAACCGACACTTGAGACTAAGAAGGTGCAAGGACTCTACTTCGCTGGACAACTCAATGGCACCACGGGGTACGAGGAAGCCGCCGCACAAGGACTTATGGCTGGTATCAATGCTGCGCTAAAGGTCAAAGGCGAAAAACCGCTTGTGCTGGATAGGGCACAGGCGTATATAGCCGTGCTTATTGACGATCTGGTTACGCTCGACATCCGCGAGCCTTACCGTATGTTCACTTCGCGCGCTGAATATAGATTGGCGTTGCGAGAAGACAACGCTGACTTACGGCTTACCGAAATCGGCAGGCAAATCGGGCTGGTTGATGACAACACATTCCACCTATTCCAAAACAAAGCAGCGGACATACAAGCAGAATTGAAACGGTTACAGGAGACGCTTCTTAAGCCAACCACAGCGACTCTGAAGAATTTAAAAAATATTCTCCAGACGGGCGAACTAAAGCAACCGACCTCATTGGCTGACCTCTTGAAACGGCCAGAACTTCGTTATGAACATATAACCCAAATCGCACCGCCCAGTGAGACATTGCCATCTGCCGTGCAGGAACAGGTAGAAATTCAGATTAAATACGATGGGTACATCCAACGGCAACAGCGACAGATTCACCAATTCAAGAGATTGGAGAATTTCCGAATCCCGGATACATTCGACTATGCGAACGTTCAGGGGCTAAAGACGGAAGCACGAGAAAAACTTACAAAGATTCGTCCCGCCTCTATTGGGCAAGCGTCGCGACTGCCCGGCGTTTCACCAGCCGACATTTCAATCTTGACGGTTATCCTTCATCAAAAGAGAGCATGAAAGTAGATCACGATTTGAAACTCGCTCCTACAAGTTGGTCAAGTTACACGTAATATAACAATATCCGTTTGTTCTCGTCTAAAACCCGTTTTGGACAGGGTCCCCACCCGTTACTGGGAAGGGGGACAAAACGGAGCAAAACCCAATATTTAAAAAATTTTGGCACAGGACAAGCACGTTTTATTACAAGAAACTTTCAATCGGCACGGGTTTCCGTTAACCATGCATCAGGCAACACAGTTTGACAAGTATCGTGCCGAACTGCTTCGGTGGAATGCGCGTATAAATCTGACCGCAATCACAGATGAGAATGAGATTGTTCATAAGCATTTTCTTGATTCCTTAAGTGTTTTGGAGCATATAGCAGTAAAAAAAGGGGACGCTGTGATTGACATCGGGACAGGTGCTGGATTTCCAGGAATCGTCCTGAAAATTTACGTGCCAGACATCCGATTAACGCTTGTTGAAGCATCAGAAAAGAAAGGGAGTTTCCTAAAATTTCTAATCTCGCAATTAAACCTTTATCAAGAGGTAAACGCTCATCAAAAGGTAAACGTTGAGGTATTGACTGAACGGGCGGAAGTTTGTGCACGAGATCCGGATCGTGTTGGTGCCTACGATTGGGTTTTCACCCGTTACGTCGCAACGCTTCGGGATTCTGCTGTGTACTGTCTGCCGTTCTTGAAACCGACAGGAAAGTGGGTGGCTTACAAACTTGGGCAGGAAAGAATAGATACTGAAATTGATGACAGCACGACGCACATGAGCGCGCTTGGTGGAAACATTGAAACCGTTTTCACAAACCCAAAATTCAATCGAAGTTACGTTGTGGTGCGCCGCAGTAACACATGAGCACGGGGAAGATACTGTTTCGTCCGCTTAGAGCCTATCTCATAAATACGACCCTGCACACGATACGATCGGTTTAGAACCATACTGGACCTTACTTAAAGTGGTGGCGTTTTCTCTTTCATAAAGGCATTTATGCGAGGCGAGGTCTCTGCTTCGTCTCTATGCTATTTATGAGTTGCGGTTGAACTACAACACATGGCGACAAAGAGCGAAAAAACACGACATCCTAAAGAGGGATAGTAAGGACGAGTGCTATGAATTTTGATACAACAATCGGAAAGGAAAACATTTCCACCCTTCATATAGAAGGCAAGATTCTTGGGAATGCCACAGATACGTTTCGCAAGGAAATGGAGATGCAGCTTCAAACGGGGCATGATAAATTAGTCGTTGACTTGACGAACGTCCCGTTAATTGACAGCAGCGCGTTGGGGGCAATAGTGACGACCTTGAAGTCCTGTCAGGAATTGGGCGGAAAACTGGTGCTACTCAACCCTCAGAAGGCTGTTCAAGAAGTTTTGGAGGTGACGCACCTCTCAACCGTTATTGAGATCTATGATACGGAGGAGTCCGCGCGCAACGCTTTCATGTAACAGGAAAAATGGGACATATCGAGGACATGCATTGCAGAACCTGGCTCAACAGAAAGCGCGTTGTCCGGCACTATTCTTGGAAACATGGAAAACAAAAATCCTACGAAGCGTTTTCGGTTTAAGGTCGGGTTACGCGGTCAACAGGTCGTACTTTTTCTGTTAGTAGCACTTATGCCGTTGTTCGCTATTTCATTAGCGATCAAGGTGTTAGGTGAAAATGCATTAAAAGGTACCGTCGGTGAAAACCATGTGCTGCTCGCACAAGAGAAACTCGCCCGTGCCGATAATGCCATCTCCGAGAAAATCGCAAAGGTCGAAGCTGAACTCTCAAACATCCGAGCGGCTGTTGTGCGATCTAACACCGCTGATGGCGCAGAGGGTGTATTTTTTGACGTTTGGACGCAACTCGTTGATAGTATCCGCTTGCTTGAAACTTATGCCGGTGATAAAACAGAGGTAACCATTACAAATGCATCCGGACATGTCCTCCGATCAAACAATTTGAGCCTGGAGTACTTTACACGAAGAGGCATGCCCCATCGCGTGAACAACACAACCTGGTGGCAAAGAGCATATAACAACGGTGTAGGCTACCTATTCGCCGAAGACATCCACTATGACGCATTACGGAAAGTGCATCTACTTCCAATCGCACTTCCAATACGGACGGTTTCTAAAGCCGTCGCTGCATCAGAGGAAAATAAAACAGTCGGTGTGCTGAGAATTGTTCTGGTACTCCCCGAACTTCAAGACATAGTCGAATCCAGTTCGGAACTTGAAGGAACGCACACTATTTTAACAAACGAATCGGGGAAAATCATTGCCGCCTCATCTGAAAGCGGGTACCCTGTAGATACCTACATAGAGATGAACAACGCAGCAGAAGAGGCGATTATTGAGGCGAAAAAAGGCGAACAAGGAAAATACTACGATTATGAAGCCGACGGTGAAACAGATAGTTTCAATGAACCGCGGGTCTATGGTTGGGCGCGAACCCAACCTTCACCTATAGAACGGTGGAAGGAGCGACAAAACTTCAGCAACTGGATAGTTTTTATTTCACGGCCGACTTTCTCCGCTTATGCAGGTGTCGTAGAATTAAACAAATATATTTTTTATGTTACCATTGTGTCAAGTTGTATCGTTGTATTTATTGCATGGTGGGCAGCGCAACGGATAGCAACACCTATATTAAAAGTCGCACAAGGGGCACGTAGCATTGGGCAGGGCGAATTCGACAGCGAAATCGTCGTTGACAGTGATGATGAAGTCGGCGTTCTCGCTGAAGAATTCAATGAAATGCGGCGGAATTTGAAGACCGCAGTTGACAAACTGACGCAAGAGGAGAGAAAACTTACTGCCATCGTTGATAACCTCGGTGAAGGACTGATTGTTGTTGAACCTTCGGGACGTGTGCTCTACGTCAATCCTGTAGCTGAACGGCTCCTTAATCTCGGGGAAACCGGTGACTATGACAATTTTATTTCGCTCGATACTGAAGGCGGGACAATCCGCTGGACAAAGGTATTAGCACCAAACGAGGAAACCCAAACTCCAGACACGAGAACCGTCGGTATGAAAATTCTGTCTTCTTCGCAACGTGAGATGACACAGCATCAAACATTTATTGCGGAAGTGGATGTCAATGGACACCAGCAAAACACTGACGATGCTCGGATACTTCGCATTATCGCAAGCCATTTTCCTGATGAGAGCAACAACATCGCTGGCACGGTCTACGTCTTTGATGACATCACGAATGAACACGAAATAGAGCAGATGAAATCGGAGTTCGTCTCTCTCGTCTCGCATGAATTGCGGACACCACTGACATCCATCATCGGTTTCATTTCGCTCATACTCGATGGAAAGACTGGCGAAATTAATCAGAAACAATATGAAAGTTTGAGCCGCGCACACCGCCAATCAAAACGACTTGCTGCGCTCATCAATGATCTGCTTGACATCTCCCGGATTGAAGCCGGACGTATTGAGATGAAGCAGGAGCAGGTACAGATAGACTGGATAGCAAAACGGAGAATCGAAGAACTCCGTCCACAAGCAGATGAAAAAACTATATCTCTCCTCTTGGAGACACCGGTGAATCTACCCGTGATGATTGGCGATGCTGACCGGATTGGACAAATTTTTATTAACCTCATCGGAAACGCCATTAAATTTACACCTGATAACGGAAAGGTGACGGTCAGAATATCAAAATCTTCTGCTGAAGTGCCCCATCCCGATGATCGGGATCGGGCGGCTTCAGAGCAGAACGGGGACGAAAGCAACGGTTTCCACGTTGAAGTTATCGACACAGGACCGGGTATCCCCGCTGACGAAAGAGAAAAAGTCTTTGATAAATTTAGACAACTCGGAAGTGTACAGACGCGGCAACAGGGCGGCACCGGCTTAGGGCTTTCAATCGCATCTGGAATTGTTGAAGCACACGGTGGAAAATTATGGGTGGATACCGGGGATAACGGACACGGATGCAACTTCCAGTTTTTCATTCCGTTGGAAAAGGGCAAAAATGGCTGAAACGATTTTAGTGGTTGACGACGATCTTGATATACTCGAACTCTTAAAGATGAACTTAGAGCCGGAAGGGTACAATGTGCGCACTGCAAGTGATGGCGAGAGCGCAGTGCAAAGCGCACGCACAGATCCACCCGATCTTATCCTTCTCGATGTAATGATGCCCCATAAAGACGGTTTCCAAGTCATTGAAGAACTCAAAGACATAGAGGAAACAAAAAATGTCCCTGTCATTTTAGTTACAGCGCGCGGACAGACAGAGGATAAAGTCCGCGGTTTGGATACAGGTGCTGACGATTACATCACCAAACCCTTTGACTTACGCGAGGTAACCGCACGCGTTGAAGCTGTCCTCGGTAGAACTCGACCCATTAAATATATCAATCCACTTATGCGCGCAATGGGCGAAGGGTTTAGTGAGGAAGGATTGGAACAACTCGCAGGGCATCTACAAGCCGCCGCTGCAATTCAGAAAAAATTGTTACCCGAAAAAGCACCGAATCTCGACGGCTTTGACATCGCAACATTACTGCAAAGTTCTACATCTGTCTCCGGCGATTTCTACGACTTCATCCCACTCAGCGAAACACAGATTGGGATTGTTCTCGGAGATGTAAAAGGGAGTGGCATCCCGGCAGCACTGTTGATGGTAATGATTCGGACAGCACTCCGCTTACTCTGTCATGAGGAAGACACACCTGCTGCAATCCTCAAACGGATTAATGACTTAGTGGCGCGTGATACTGAGGCAGATCTGTTCGCAACGATGATCTACGGCATATTAGACACCGCAACCGCAACCTTTACATACGCAAATGGCGGACACTGCTATCCACTTCACTGGAACAATGCTCGGAGTATAGATGTTTTAAAAACAGGAAGTATGTTGATAGGCGCATTTGAGGAAGCAACCTTCACGACCAGCACCTGTCTTCTCGCACCTAACGATGTTCTTGTGTTCTATACGGATGGTATCACTGAAACGGCGGCGGGTGACGCGCCGGTTTCCGATGGAAATCACAGCGGGCCCGCAAATTCAGAACAGGATGACATGTGCCAAGATGCAATACTGACCGATACGTTCTATGGCGGTGATAGGCTTGCTGCCTGTCTCTCCAAAAACGCGGCACTGTCAGCATCGGCGTTATGCGAAGCGATTGTTAACGATTTAGCACACTTCAGTGGAAGCACACAAACCCATGACGATAGGGCTTTAATTGTTATAAAACGCGACGTTTAAATCAGAACGGGCATGCAATGTGGTATTGCCCGCAGAACAAACAATGAGAGATGGGACAATTCTTAATCCTGTCTTGTAGGCACCCTTGGAAACCGTCCAAGGGTATAGAGAAGGAGCTTCAAACGTGGGCGAGAGAACTGAACAGGTTATTACGCTTTCTCTCCCAAGCTCAATGCGACATGTTTATCTCCTCAAGGCTGTTGTCACTGAAATCTTGAAAGAGACGGATTTTGATGAAGACACCCAAGAGCGGATTAACCTTGCTGCCATTGAAGCGGGTACAAACGCGATCGAAGAACTCAGCGATAGAGAGGATCCAGGCAAACCAATAATGTTTCGGCTAACTCTTACTGGAGGTGAACTCACCATTTCCACTGTTGACGAGAGTGAGGAATCCATGCACAAAGCGTCCGAAACTGAACAGGTTATTACGCTTTCTCTCCCAAGCTCAATGCGACATGTTTACCTACTTGATGTCGTCGTTACTGAGATTTTGAAAGATTCGGATTTCGCTGAGGAGATCCAAGAGCAGATTAACCTTGCTGCCATTGAGGCGGGCACAAACGCGATCAAACACGGAAATAAAGAGGACCCAAGCAAAAAGGCGATTATGCAGTTCCTTCTCGATGAAGATAAATTCACAATTATCATCGAGGATGAAGGCGAGGGATTCACACGCAAAGAAGTTGCTGATCCACTTGACCCAGAGAATTTGCTCAAAAGCAGCGGCAGAGGCTTATTCTTGATGGAAGCCTGTATGGACGCTGTTACTTACGAAGCCGACGGCACCATTATCAAAATGGTTAAATATAAGGAAGCAGCGGAGGCAGAGTGATATTCGTTCCCCGATTTTCGTGGATTGAGTGACACTAAGCGCACCAGGAAATGTCTTAAGACCTATTTTATCTAATACATCCAAATCTTTTCCTCATATTGGATTCAAAATGTAAGGTATTGAATCCCTTTAAAGTGGATAAGCATGGAATCACATCTTATAATTGCGCCTTCAGGTTTGGGGTATCCCATATTTTTGAGGAATTATCATGCAAGTCAATGTTCGAAACAAAGGCAGTATTACAATTTTAGATATTGAGGGAAAAATTATTGGACCAGATGCTTTAGCTCTTAAATCCATTATTGATCAACAGATTCAGACACTGAGTAGCGAAGCAGAACATGGCGAAAATCTTAATTTAATTTTAAATATGGAGCGTGTCCAGATGATGGATAGCACCGGCTTAGGGATACTCGTCACTGCTTATACCACTATCCGCCGGAATGAGGGACGCGTGGTGCTGCTAAATCTTGGCGGCAACATCAGAAGTCTTATTGTTATGGCTAAACTGATGACCATTTTTGACTGCTATAATACAGAAGCAGAAGCCATCGGTCATTTCCTATAGGTTTAATAGTTATCAGTTTTCAGTACGATTTTTTCTACGAAAAAATCTTTCAGTTGTCAGAAAGAATAGCAGTCAGCAATCAGCAATAGGCAGTCAGTTTTAAGAGTTATCAGTCTGCCTCACAGTGAGCGTTAAAGAGGTTTGCTGTTGCTTGAACACTAACCTCAACGGTCCTCCACAAAAACCGTCTTAACTGACAACTGACAACTGATAACTGATAACTATTTCCCCTGACAACTGACAACTGATAACCCGTACGCTGAAAACTACCAAAAAATATGGAAACAAGCATCTCTACTGACGCAGGACAGAGCATCAATTTATGGCATAAATGCACAGTGTGCAAGGAAGTTGTTTTCAGAGGCGAACTCGAACGGAACCTCTATATCTGCCCACACTGCGGCGCGCTGTTCCCTCTACTCGCCGAGAAACGTCTCGAATACCTGTTGGATGATCTGTCAGTCGCAAAAATCAGTTCAACCAACGCTGCTGGCCTTACCGCCGAAGGGACGATTTCAGAATATCCGGCGTGTCTCTTCATCGCTGATATAGATGTGATTCCCGCAGAGATTGATGTGTCCCTGCTGCTGGCGGCCATTGAAAACGCCTTACACAAACGAATGCCACTGATCACGATCGTCGCCTGCCAACCGGAGGGATATGAAGATACATTGAAAGAAACCCCCTACTTAACAATGCAAATGGAACAACTCGCGGAGGCTTCGCTACCGCATATCACAGTTATGACTGAAACCGAGGTGCACCCACTCGCGACGCATCTCCCTATTGGCGAATTGGTTATCGCGGAAGGGACAGCGACCATCAAAAAACCGGCACCGCCGAACCTACAACCCGCACCACATGCTCCAGAAGAACAACTCATCATGCAGGCACCCACATTAAAAACAGGCATAGCACCTGATATAAGCGTTGATTGCTATGTCCCGCGCGAGGAACTCCCAAACGTATTAGGGCTATTTCTAAAATTTTTCTCGCCATAGTTGATTGACACCACACCACCTACAATTTACGGGTAAAAATGGAACAAAACGTTTCGAGCGACGTTATGAGGACGTTCAGCACTCTCGAGAAAAAATCCAATCGAACCGCTTTCATCACACAGAAGTTTGAAGAGATCTTCAGGGGTCCTCCTACGTTCATCGCATCCGCCCCCGGCAGAGTAAACCTTATCGGTGAGCATACTGATTACAATGACGGTTATGTGTTTCCTGTCGCGATTAATAAATATCTTAACATCGCTGCGCGTAAACGATCTGATCGGCGTGTCAGGCTATACGCGCTGGATGTAGACGACTCTTGGGAATTTTGCCTTGACACGGTGAGCACCATACCGCCACAGGCACCCGCTTGGAGTCACTATCTCATCGGTGTTGCATCTCTCCTTCTTCGGAAGTCACGCGATCATGATCATCGTGATGGCGTGCTTCCGACAACATCACGGAGAGAAATCGCTGGGATAGATGCACTCATCACAGGGGATGTGCCAATTGGCGCAGGGTTAAGTTCTTCAGCCGCGCTTTCAGTCGCTGCAGCACTTGCTTTTTTAACTGCAGGTTCTGAACTTGAAACAGTAGCATTGGAGGATAACAAGAAAGACCTCGCAGCGTTGTGCCAACGCGTAGAACATGAATTTGCTGGCGTTAAGTGTGGTATCATGGATCAGACGATTTCGCTGTTAGGACAAGAAAACCACGCACTGTTCCTTGATTGTCGTTCGCTTGAATATGAGCATATTCCGCTCAATTTGGCAGCGCACGCTATCGTGATTTGCAATACGAAAATAAAACGCGAACTCGCTGCCTCTGAATACAACAAACGGCGCGCGGAATGCGAAAGAGGTGTGGATATTCTGAGTCGGTGGATACCCGGTATCTCTTCACTACGTGATATCGCGCTAACGGATTTCAAAAAATATGAAGAAGAATTACCAGCATTAACACAAAAAAGATGCAGGTATGTAATTGAGGAAAATGCACGCGTATTAGATGCGGTTTCCGTTCTTAAGGGACATAGCCAAAGCACATCGGATAAAACAGATGAATCGCTTCGACAATTTGGGAGTCTAATGAACGCCTCACATAACGGGCTGCGGGATGATTACCAAGTCAGCTGCAAGGAGTTAGATCTACTCACGGACATCGCACGTAGCATCACTGGCGTAATTGGGAGTCGTATGACGGGCGCAGGGTTTGGTGGATGCACAGTCAGTATTGTGCATCAAGACGCTTTGGAGACATTCCAGACCCGTGTAACAACGGAATACCACAAACAGACCGGCATTGAACCTGAAATTTATCTCTGTAATGTCAGTGACGGCGCACAAGTTTTTCGGCTTTTTTAAGTATTAGGTTTCTGCTCCGATTTGTCCTGCTTCGCAGTGAGAACCAAATCGGGTTTCTGATGAAAAAACCAAAAACGTAAGCCGTAATGTAATAGAGTTCTCGCTGCGAAGCACCTACGGAATGAGACTTCAAGTGTCAAACCCACCTAACCGAACCACAAGGAACGTTAAAAATATCGAAAAAACGGAACATAGTATCGGCGTTGACCTTGGCGGAACAGATATCAAGGCTGGATTGGTTTCATCGGTAGGAGATATCTCTTGCCGCGTGGTAGTCCCGACAGACGTAGAGACAGGCGGTCCCAAGATAGTTGCATCGCGGATTGCTGAAGCGGTTCGCCAAGTGCTTGTGAAAGCAGAAACGCATGGTATCCACGGCATATCAAAGTCCGACTCGGCACAGGAACCTACGTTAAGCAGCACCAGAGAATTTGAAACAGACGACGTATACGAAATTGGCGTTGGACTCGGTTCACCGGGACTTATCATCGCTGAAACAGGGGTCGTCCACTTTTCGCCGAACTTTCCGGGGTGGAGCGATATCCCCCTTGTTACTTATGTAAACGCAGAACTGGCGAAACTACAGTCCTCACATACCGATAAAAAGTACAAGCCGATACTGCGCGGCATGGACAACGATGTGAATGCAATGACTTTAGGTGAACTTCATCACGGGGCAGGTGTCGGCTATAAGAACCTTGTCGCGTTGACGCTCGGCACAGGCGTTGGTGGCGGTGTGGTAATTGATGGTGAGGTCTATCACGGAAGCCAAAATACGGCTGGCGAATTGGGGCATACTGTCGTTCAACCCGATGGACGTTATTGTGGGTGCGGTAATCAAGGGTGTCTTGAGGCTTATGCCGGTGCGAAAAATATCGTGGAACGCGTCCAAGAGAAAATAGCAACTGGACGCAGCACCACTTTAACCACCGCAACAAATGCCGGAACGACATTAACGCCGCGGATGATAGCGGAAGCCGCACAAGCAGGGGACGAACTCGCAATTGAGATTTTTGCTGAAACAGGGCGATATATAGGCATTGCCCTCACCTCAATAGCACATATTCTCAATCCTGAAATCGCGATCATTGGCGGTGGCATCGCAGAAGCTGGTGAGAAACTGCTCTTTGAACCCATCCGTGCTGAACTCTCTAAACGGGCGATGGATATACCGGGGCAAATGAAAATTGTAAAGGCACACCTCGGAAATGATGCTGGCATTGTGGGGGCTGCGATGCTTGCCTTTGAGGGTGAGAAGCCAGCGTTTTAAGACGTAACCTGCAGGTTTCCTGTCCTGAGATGCGCGCGTTGCCGGGACCTGCTGCAGAAAACTTGTAGGCGCGCCGTGGAGAATATCAATGAAAAATAAGACAAATTGGCTGAAAACTTTAGACACCGGGCAAAACTGCCATCCCGACGAAGACCCGGTTGATCGGAAAATTGCCGAGCTGCCTCGCGTGTCTGTCTTACAAATTTTAGCGGTACTCTGTTTAGCATCAATTCCGTTAAGCTGTGCCAAGGTGCCAGATTTCATAAAAGATACCTTCCAACCAGAGATGATTGTCCCTGTCTTTGATCCAGATGCTCACATTATGCCCCAGACAGGCACCGTCGGTTATCTCAGAAACGGCATCAAGGTAATGGTGGTCCCGCTCAATGATGTGAAGGCAGTTGATGCGTTCGGTGTCTTTATCTATAACGGGACCAACCATTGGGTCTCTTTCAAAAAGAAGGATTGCCAGATGCTTGATGGCACCGGGAACGTTACAAAACCCATTGACAAATCGCAGCAATCCTTTTATCTGAAGAAGAATTTTAGACCGAATCTGCCACCTGAATTTGCGGCAGAAGTCTTCCGATGGGACAAGTCCATCAGAATACAAGGTGCCCCAGCAGTCCTGCCTCGAGCAGACATTGAAAGAACAACAGTGATGCCGAAGCAATACGCGAGATTTTTCCTCTACTTCCGCAAACGAAGTATTAAGTATAGCAGCCTACGGATCATTGTGCCGAGAGTCACAAGTGATTTCAATAACCAACAAACGACATTCGTTTTCAAATTTAGGGTACAACGCGGCTAATCTGAGTACTCCGCTTACCAGTTACCAGTTACCAGTTACCAGTTACCAGAAGGGAAGCTTCTTTACTGGTTACTGGCTACTGGCTACTGTTAACTACTCCTTCTGTTTGCTGCTCATCGTCCTTTGTTTCGGTTGTGCGCTACCTGAAAGTGAAATCGCGCAGCCGGGGTCCCCACCTGTTACTGGGAAGGGGCAGATTGAAATTCTCCCATCGAACCGTGAACGCACACCGCTTCCTATCGTCGGTATTCGCTACGTTAAAACCCTTGGCACCCCTGGACAAGGCGCGGGTGAATTTCAGATGCCCTTGGGACTCGCAATAGATGAATCGGATAGGCTCTACATCGCCGATGCCGGGAACAACCGAGTACAAGTTATTGATGCCACTGGAAATTACATCACGGAATTCGGAGGACGCGGGTGGCAGACAGGTGAGTTTGATCATCCATCAGACATAGCCTTGAGTTTCCAGCGGAGTTACCGACACCTCTATGTCGCAGACACACGGAACAATCGGGTACAATACTGCAATTTCATTGATCAAATTTTTTATCCGCTCAGTCAGAGTATTGAAGGCACCCTGTTAGACCAACCCGAAGGCATCGGTATTGGACGCAATGGCGAGGTGTATGTTGTGGATACCGGTAATCATCGCTGGATTGAATTTAACGTTGCGGGGGTTCCAGTTGTCGCACGCGGCAGCTTCGGGGGTGGTACGGAACAATTCTGGAATCCTACAGACCTCGGTGTTGATACCCAGGGGAATGTTTACGTTGTTGATACAGGTAACCATCTCATCAAAAAATACGACTTCAGCGGCAATCCTATCAGTGCTTGGGGTGGTGAAGGAGACAGGCTCGGGCAGCTGCGGGAACCGAAGTGCATTGTCTTAGACGATTGGAATTATCTTTACATAACGGACAGCGGTAATCGGCGTATCCAAGTCTTCGCACCTGATGGTAAGAGCATCACAGAATTTAGCACCCCTACGCTCCTTGAACCGATAGGCATCGCAGTCTCAAAAAGTGGACGCGTCTTCGTGAGCGATGCGGAAGCGAATAATATAAAAGTATTCCAAGTCTTCCGTAAAAAATAGCCATCGGCTCTCGGGGCGGTTTTTCTGCGAAAAACCTTTCGGCTGCCGGTAAAGAAAAAAGGCGTTCTGTAACGCTTGCGTCTTTGCTGACTGCCGATAGCCGATAGCCATTTCCCCCGACAGTCAATATGCCTATCCGACTCTTTTTCCTCGTTCCACTCTGTTTGTGCCTGCTACCGTGTCCCCGAAGTACGGCACAAGAATCCGCTGATGACCAAACGAAAGCCCTCGAACTTCCCACCTTTTCCGTTCTCCAGAAAACGGAGTCCTTTGAACTGAAAACCGATGCCCAGGAATTTACGGTGAAGTACCCACCGATTCTCCCAAACAGTGAACAGTTAGTCGCAGCGAACGGAAAAATCCTTGTCCGAAATGTAGACTATCAAATTGATTTCTATCCCGGAAAGATCACTATAGTAAAGCGGGATGCTATTACCGACCCCTATAGATTAAAGATAACCTATCGCACACTGCCTTTCGCAATAAAAGAGGTCTATAAACGCGACCTTTACGGTGAGCAAAACCCGGATAGCCTTCGGTTTCCATCAGCGGAGGCGTCATCAGAGAAAGAGAAGTCTGATGAGACAAACCGCTTTTTAACTGACAACCGACAACTGACATCTCCCGATAGCCAAACATCACAATTAGAAGTTTCCGGTAGCCAGACATTCGGTATCTCGGTTGGGAGTGGACGTGACGTGACACCGAATCAGGAATTGCGTGTTAATGTGGAGGGCAATGTTTCAGAGAACATCAGTATCCTCGCGCTATTATCCGACCAAGATTTACCAATTCAACCCGAAGGTACAACCGAGAGTATCCAAGACATCGATCAGAAGTTGGTGCGTATCACGCATCCGAATATGAGCGGCACATTAGGCGATTTTGAGGGATCACTCGGTGCCTCGGAGTTTATCTTCTTCCCACGGGCACTTGAAGGTGTACAAGTCGAAGGCGATTTCAAATGGGGGAAATTTCATCTCATTCCGAGTGCTATCCCGAAAGGACAGTCTACGAGTTTAGTCCTGCGCGGAGAGGAAGGACGGAGCGAATATCGACTCACAGTCGATGGACAATACGTCATTGTGAAAGCAGGCAGTGAAATCGTCTGGTTGAATGGCGAGCGGATGCGGCGCGGTGAAAACAACGATTACGTTATTCGAGAATATGGGGATCCGATCATCGAATTCAACAGCAAACACCTGATAACAAGCAACGACACGATTCGGATTGACTTTGAATATATCCCTGAAGAGCGGGCATATCAACAGAATCTGTACGGACTCAGCAGTGTCTTCACACTGCCCGGCGAACGGATAACCCTCGGTGCCTCCTATGCCGTTGAGGCGGACCTAAACCAACCCGAACAGGCTTTAATCCAAATCACGGACGCGGATCTGGAGGCACTGCGCCAAAATACCCTTGATCCAGAGGAAAACGGATCGCTGCTCACGGCACCGCAGAAACATACGGTATGGGGTGTTGAAAGTCGTGTGAATATCACCGAAAAAGCGTGGGTCGAAGGTGAACTCGCCTACAGCAATCTTGATAAAAACACCTATTCCACCGTAGACCGTAAAGAGGTGAGTCAGGCGTGGAAACTGATAGGCTATGCAGACTGGGATTTCGCTACATGGACGGAGAAGTTCCAACCTAAACTGAACACAAATCTTGACATACGGGCAATGGATGCCGATTTTGTGCCTGTCGGTGCCTCAAGTAGTAACCGTTCCCGTTCCCGTTATGAAACGCAATACGCTAAAGAGGGTTTTGATGATGCGTTTCTTTTTGATAGTGCTGGACGCTCACAAATTTCCCGAGATGAGAGAGCCGCGAACTTTGACATCCGACTGATACCGACAGATTGGTTAGCCGTTGATGCCGGAGTCGGTCGGACCGAGGAAAATAGCAGTCAGCAGTCAGCAATCAGCAGTCAGTCAGAGGGATCTGATTCACCAGGTGGCTTCCAGCAATTTGAAAAAACCATTCCTACCAACGCAACTATCCGTGATAATTTCAATTGGGGCGTAAACTTCAATCAACGTTCGGGCAGTGGGAGTATCCTGCCTACCCGCAGTCGTAGGGGCGAGGTAACCTCGCCCGTACCAAGCAGGCAAGCGAGAATGTCACCGGAAACACGCCATAGCGTGACTTCTGAAGAGGTGTCAGAAAAAGCACCGTCTAAGGGCGCGCAGTTGCTGAGGAAATTACCGAATTTCCGTTGGGATGATTATCGGAGCAGTTCGCATGTGGAGAGTGAAGATTCAACACGGACGCAGTCACAACGAAAGTCGCGACAGGAAGGTAACCTCTCCTATCCGCTCGGTCCCTTCAGAATTATTGGGACCTTGGGTAGGTTGGAATCGAACGAGGCACGCAATGCTACACTCAACCGAAAACGGAACCGCGCGATCGGACGCGTCAATCTCGTTGAATTCAGCTGGGTGTCCGTCAACACCAGTTACGAACTTGAGGAGGCTTATGCAAAAGAGCCGTTGCTCACTGTGGACGACACACCGATCGGTCTCTCCGATTGGCAGCGGAGCACTACGGCACGAACGTGGAAAGTCGGTCTCTTTTCACAACAGAAATCTTTTCTCAGCGGTGGCGTGAATCTGACAGCCAACTTGGCGCGTCGGATGCTGAAGGCACATACGGATATCGGTGCGAACACAACAACGCAACTTGCCGATATCAACCTTCAGTTGACACCATTCAGTCGCGCAATTGACATAGAACTCACCTACGAATTAGATAAAAAATTGACGAGCCAACGGCATGAAGTCTATACCAACATTCATCCACACACGGGTATTTTACTTCAACCCGGCGAAGGCTATTACGTGAAGCTGGACGATCTGCACTATGTAGAGGATCCCGAGGAAGGCACTTACATCAAAATCTATCAAAATGTTGGTGATAAACCGACAACGGCGGTGGATGCCGAATTCCGTATCCGTTTTCAACCACGTCAGTATTTTGCCCGGCGTGCCAGAGCGCGCCAACAGCAGCAACGTGAATCAATGTTGAAACGTGATAGTTTGCGTCCAACACCAAATGGTCGTCAGTCATCAGTTACCAATGATCGTAGGGGCGAGGTCCCCTCGTCCGCACGGGTTGGGAAACCTGAAGAAACACCCAAGCAAAAACACCCCTACGATAACCGAAAACTGATAACTGTTAACTATTTAGAATGGTTTCTCAGCGCGCTCAGAGGTCAAGTGCGGTTGTGGCTAACCGAGGAACAGGAGGTAGAAGATGCGGTATCTCTGTACCTGCTCCAAAGTTTACAAGGCGCGGATACGCTTTTCGGGCGGTTGAACCAGCACCACCGACTTGAGTTTTCACCCTCACCGGCGTTCAGCCTTGAGTTCAACCTCCGCACTGGTGAAACACTTAACAAGCGGATCAATAACCAAGAACGTCACAGACAACATAACACATGGGATGTCGGTTTCTCCGTGAATCCTACGAAACGCCTGTCTGTCGGCGCAAATTGGGAACAACGTCGGGAAAACGAAAAATATAGCCAATTCGATTTTTCGGAAGCACGCCATCGCGTGCCTTCCGAAGAGGACCTCACGCAGGAAACCGATCCTACCGATGCGATAGAAGATCCTCCGCCTACACCTATATCAGATCTCCGTCAACTTGAGCAGATAACTGAACTGAACCTCCGATACGAGTTGAGTAATACGCTACGATGGAGCGGGATCGGTGGCTATAAACAGACAACCGACGAGGAGCAGCTTGACGAAGAACCTGAAGCTAAGACACGCACCTTTTCTTATGAAAACCGTATCACGTATAGTCTCATCGGTAAGGGACGCGTTGATTTCAACTACAAACTCGGCTACGGTAAAAGCAGCGGCAGTATCCCGTTCGCGCAATATACTTTCTACGAAGGCATCAGCCACGAAGTTCGCACAACGGCGGATTACAGATTACGAAAATTCACCGATCTGTTGTTTCGACTTAATTATCGTTTACTCTCCACAAAGCAGCGCAAACCTGAACACCGCTTAGAGATGACAATCAGCGCAGAACTTTAACGTAATACTGGTACGCTCGTTTCCGATAACGATACTTGTTCCTAATTGGGCTGTTCGTCGGTGTTAGCCGAACCGGTGATAGCTTCATCCCAATCCCAAAAAAAGATTGTGCCGTCTTGTGCCGTGCTAACCAGTGTTTCCGCGTCAGGCGAAAATTTCAACGTCTCCACTTCCTGCGTATGCCCATCAAGTGCAGCGATTCTGTCTCCAGTCTTGACATCCCATAATTGGATTGTCCCGCTGCCATGCCCATTGATGAGAATTGCGCCATCCGGTGAAAACACCAACGGTTTTGGATAATCATGGTATGTCCGCCAACCTCGTTTATGCACAGTGCTAACCGAAAAAATTTTATGACCGGTACGCACGTCCCATAAATGAAGTTGACTCGGTGTACCCGCAGAGAGCAAGGCGCGGTCTGGTGAAAACGCCACTGCCGAAATATGCCCCAGATTCTCTTGTTCCGTCGGTTCTGCAAAGACAGCCAACGGTTCACCAGTCGCAACATCCCACATTCGGATTTCCCCTTCTGTAGTCCCACTCACAAGCCATCTACCATCTGGCGAAAACGCCACTGCTAAAACCGTTGGCATATTGTGGTGAAAACCGAGGGGTAGGTCATCATGAATCGGAATGACCAATTCATCGCCTGTTTCCGTATTCCATAAGCGAATGGCACCACTCGAAGTAATCGCCACCGTTTTAGTTCTATCGTCAGGAGAAAAGGTAAGTTCTCTGGCATGTTTCTGCCAGGTTGCGAGTTCGTCTCCTGTCGATACATCCGTCAACCGAGTTAGATTATCTGGATTCGTAAAAGAAGGGAACCCACCGAAACCTATCGTACCGTCTGCTGCTGCACTGACGAGTTTCGTGCCGTCCGGCGAAAACGCCACGGCTGAGTACCAATCCCGATGTCCTCTATTTTGGCGTAGGGACGAGGTTACCTCGCCCCTACGCTGCGCTGTTTCCACATCCCAAAAGGTGATCTCACCGTTAAACGCCGCGCTGACAAGTAGGGGGTTTTTGCTTGGGTGTTTCTTGGAGGTCGCCCCGTCCCTACTATTCTGAAAGAAGGTCGCCGCTCTTATGGATTGCGTGTGTCCAGTGATAAGGGTATCTGCTGGAGCCCCAGTCGTTGTCCGCCAGAATCGGATTGTGCCATCCGTACTCCCGCTTACGAGTGTACGACCATCGGGTGAAAATGCTAATGCCGTAATGCCGCTGATATGACCGGTGAGCGTCGCGAGGGGTTCTCCGGTAGTGGTATCCCACAATTGCACGGTTTTGTCAGTGCTGCCGCTGGCAAGCATTTTCCCATCGGGTGAAAACGCCAGCACATTTGTTGGTCCAGTATGTTTCTGCAGCGTCATCGAATCCCTGTCACCAGTAGTATCCGACAATCGGACTGTCATATCTGTGCTGCCACTGGCGAGACGGGTACCATCCGGCGAAAACGCCACTGCTAAGACCCAATTGTTTTTAAACATGCGATGCACAGGTTTATTCAACGGCTGAAGCGGCAAATCTACGTGTCCTTTGAGCGTCGATAACTTTTTACGGGTTGCTGCGTCCCATAACTGGATCATCCCGTTCCTTTTTCCAATCGCGATTTTATCGCTCGTCATCGCGTAAACACCGGTAAAATCCTCAGAACCAAAGAGACCGATGCCGAATAGCCCAGTTTTAAGGTGTTTTGTTTTCCCTTTCCCGTTCTCAATATTCAATCGCGTAATTGCAGCATGCCCAGAACTACTCAAACCGATCAGCGTTTTTCCATCTGAAGAGAATCGCAATACGGAAGCCTCCCCGTACAAGTCAATAAGCGGCACTTCGCGCTCGGTAGCGACCTCCCACAATTGGATGAGCGTCTCCTCAGAAGAAGCGGCAAGGAAACGACCATCCGGTGAAAATCTGAGGGCTTCACACATTCCGATACCAAGCAAAGATTTCTCCTCACCTGTTGCCACATCATACAGCCATACCCCGATATTACTACCCACCGCGAGTAGGGCTCCATCCGGTGAAAACTGGATTATGGTAATCCCACCTTTTCCGAAACGCGCTTTTGCCGCTTTGGGCAGCTGCCAATGTGCGTGGTTTTTAATTTTCTCGTTTGATTCTACTTCTGCAACCGATGCTGAAACGTCGTTAGGCTGCCGACTGATAGTATCCGCCTCACTCGGTGCATTGGCGTTTCCAAGTTGCGTCCGAACGTCCGGTTTGGCTTCGAGGTTCAGCACAACCGGTGCTTCAATGAGTTCAACTGTCATCTCTGATGCGGCATCAAAACTGTAAGGTTTCTGGAAACGGGATAAGTATTGCGTCCCGACACCCAACATCAAAAATACGACGACTAACGCTGAAACACCGATTGCCCATGGCACTAACGGTTTACTGCCGGACGGAGTAACGGGTTTCAGACGCGAGATTTCTTGCATGATATTCTCAGTAAGATTTGGCGTAATTTGGAAATTGCCTAAAGCTTCTCGAATCATCGGTTCCTCCTTCTTCAGACGTTGCCGAGCACGGTAAACGCGAGTTTTAATCGTCCCTACTGATACGCCTAAAAACTCGCTTATCTCCTTATACGTCATTCCCCCGAGGTAATGCAGCGTGATGACGGTGCGTTCACTCTCCTGAAGTTTCGCAAGCAACTTCTTGACGACTTCGCGCTGTGCTTCCGCCGTTTCCTGCTCGTTTTCCGCAATAACATATCCAGAATACGTCGCACTTTCTAACGTCGTGCTATTTATATCCTCCAACGACTGCGTTGATAAACGTTTCTTACGGATCCGCATTTTGCAGTAGTTTGTCGCTATCACATAGAGCCAACTCGCGAACCGCTGCGGTTTCTTCAGAGTAGAGAGTCTCTGATACGCCTTCAGGAATGTATCCTGTGTGATGTCTTCGGCGATATGGAAATCTCCGATCTTCCGCCACACCAGCGCGTGCACCGGCTTTTGGTATTTTTTCACAAGCACAGAGAACGCCGTATCATCGCCTTCGAGGACGCGTTGGATGAGTTCAGCATCGTTATTTTTCATCGGATACCTCTAAAAAGGGAATGTCCATCATTTCATATCAACATTTAATGATGCGAGTTGAGATGAAAAGGTCACACAATTCTGCAAATTTTTATTTCTCAAACGCCATAGGAAGATATAGGTTCCTGACAAGAGGCCTGAGATTCTATTCTGATAATAATGAGAGGTAAGGGAATCTGTGGTTGTTTGATTCGCTTCTGTTTCTATCTATTAGTAGAATTATAGCATAAATCCGGCTAAAAGTGTGTAGTCCTGTAGGTTGGGTTGAACGGATACTCCAAAACGCTGAAAAGTAATACAAGACTCAGCCTTCCATAGATGGCACGTCAAACAGAAAATCGAGAGAAACCCAACACTTTACGGTTTCCCTGCACCTGAGGTCTCAAGTTGGGTTTCTCTGCGTTTAGCGATTAGCGTATGGGGCCTACGGTACTAAATTGACACCTATGGTGCGGTTTTGCGGTGTACTCACCCCGGGGAATGCCCATAAGGCATTCATACCGTTGATTCATGCGATCTGCATTCCTAACCAAACCGGAATACCGTCTGGAGATGACGGTCAGTGCGGAGTTTTAATGCAAGTTGGGTGTGTTTAGATATCTTCTGTAGAATAGGCTGTTAGCCTGTTCACTCTTCCGTTTTAATGCAAGGGGTGTGTTTTTAGATAGATTAGATAGAAGTGAAATGGGCGGCGTTGTAGCACCGCCCACGCAAGATATACGCGTCTCAATTATTCGTCAAGATTGAAATGCAGCACCCCGCTGCCCCGCGTGCCGACATACAATACGTTCCCATCAACAGCAAGCGAGGACACCCTTTCTGGCACCTCTGATGCGATCTGTTTCCACGTGTCGTTTTTATTTTTCAACCGATAGACACCCGCCTTGGAAATACCATAAACCTTTGTACCATCAACAGCCAAGTGCTCCATAATGAGATTGTTTCCTTCTGCATCAGTGACGATATGCCAATGTCTTCCACCGTCTGATGTAATGATACCTGTGTCTGTTGCTACATAGACCGTGGAACCCGCAGACACCATATCATTGAAGGCTTTAACGGGAAACGGCAGCGCTGGCGTGAGATCAAGCCAATTATTTCCCTTATCAAACGAGACGACGAGGTGTCCGTCCCGTTTGCCGACGTAGACGGTGTTCCCTGAAGCCGCAAGTTTCAGTTCTCTGAATGCCAATTTCGGAGACAGTTCAACGGTTTCTTCCTGTTCGGTGTCGTACCATTCAGTGTCACCCGGTTCCCATCGGAAAAGTTTATAGTTGTATTCCATATAAAACGTATCACCGCTAACAGCAAACGCCCCCTTACGGAACCCTAATTGCGTATATATATCCGGCTGTCGAGGATCCCATCCTACCAACTGCTTGAAGAACTCGGTCGCGCCAGGAGCCTTTTCTCGCAACTGCTCAATGACCGATGCGTCTGATAGATTGGACCGGTTCCTTCTCATTTGACCCAACTCGAACGTTAATTCCAGTGCGTCAAAGATTGGCAAACCTTGTATCGGTATAAGCGAATTGCTATCTGTAGATACGCGATATAGGTGTGTTTTCCCTCTGCCAAGCGAATCCCCACCTTTTGCATAGATTTTACCATCAGCTTTGACAATATGGGTAATACTTGGTATACTTTCTCTGCGAGATGCTGTCATCGGCATTTCTATTTGAACGGTCTTCCAAGACTTACCATTATCGACAGTTTTTACAACCTTTTCTTCTTCATATCTCGCGTAAAGCGTCAGGGGCATGTTATCCCGTTTACTGTTTTCTCTATGCGCGATGAGATTACCGATTTGACCTGTATCCGGGGTGATGTTTACCATGTCCCATGATTTGCCAGCATCGGTGGAACGATGGAGTCCACTACGCCAACTCCCAACATAAAGAACGCTCTCGTTTACTGCTATCGCAACGTCTCCATCAGCATTCATTGGAGGGGACGTACCTGGTAATTGTGGTGGCAGCCACGTGTTTCCACCATCAGTAGAGCGCACCATTCCTTGTTCCATCGCCAAAAGTGTGTCACCTGCAGCAATAAGTTTAACAAAAGGGGGCCATCCTTTTACTGCCCACGCGTTTGTTGGCGTAATATCGTCCCACGAATTCCCTAAATCAGTTGAGCGGAATATCCACCAAGCCTGCTGCTGTCCCCTGGAAACTGCACGAGGATCCGCATCACTCATCTCCGCAGCAACGTAAAGTTTATTTTTTGTTGCGGCAAGTGAACGGATCCGTCCGACGGATACTGAAAACGCCACACGTTGCCAACTGTCAGCATTGAGGCGGTAGAGTCCATTGCTGGTTCCAGCAAACAAGGTGTCTTGCATATTGACTATAGAACGGATATACCCCATATCCCCCATCATTAACCCATCGTTTATTGCCTGCCACGTTTTACCGTTATCTTCAGAACGGAAAATTCCGTTTTCAAAAGCGGCATAAAACGCCCGCTCTGTTAGTATCAAGCCAATAGCATCATAATGTCTGTCTGGCAAAGCGTGTACCAAATCCCAGGTCTGACCATCGTCCTTTGAAGCAAGAAGTTCGTTTGCCAATATAATGTAAAGGGTATCTTTCCACTTTGCGAGGGGTGCAGTTGGAGGGCGAGAATTTAACAGTGATCTAAAATCAAAGATGTGTCGCCCCTCTTTTCCATCGGCTTCCAATTTGTAAACTTGCATATCAGCAAAAGTGTAAAGCTCACCCTCAGATGTCGCAAGTAAACCTTCTGCTTTACTTCCTTTGATCGGTCCTGCCTGAATCCACTGCTGTTTTGGTACAGAAACATCCTCTCCTTCTATTTCTGCGGCAGCAAACAAGACCTCATCAGGCTGCTGACCGACACCATCATTTTTACTGGACGCGACAGTGCTCCCGAGATGCGTTCGGACATCAGGTTTCGATTCAATATCTAATACGACTGGCGTTTCAATAATATCAACCGTCATTTCTGAGGTCGCATCAAAACTGTACGGTTTTTGAAAACGCGATAAGTACGCCGTGCCGACACCTAACATCAAAAAGACGACTGCTATTGTAGAAACACCGATTGCCCACGGCACTAACGGCTTGCTGCCTGATGGTGTAATCGGTTTCAGGCGCGAAATCTCATGCATAATGTTCTCTGTAAGGTTTGGAGCAATTTGGAAGTTTTCTAAAGTCTCTCTTATCATGGGTTCCTCCTTCTTCAGACGTTCTTGCGCACGGTAAACGCGATTTTTAATCGCACCGACCGATACACCCAAAAACTTACTGATCTCTGCATAAGTCATGCCCCCGAAGTAATAAAGTGTGATGACGGTCCGATCGCTTTCCTTTAATTTCGAGAGTAGTTTCTTGACAACTTCGCGTTGCGTTTCTATCGTCATTCGTTCATTTTCTTCAATGACATATCCAGAATACGTTGTTTTTTCCAACTGCGTGCTGCTGGTGTCTTCCAACGACTGCGTCCGTAAACGTTTCTTACGGAGCCACGTGTTGCAATGATTCGCTGTTATCACATAGAGCCAACTTGCAAAGGATTGTGGTTCCTTCAGCGTAGAGAGGCCCTGATACGCTTTTAGGAACGTCTCTTGTGTGATATCCTCGGCGATGTGGAAATCCCCAATCTTCCGCCACGCCAGCGCATGTACCGACTTTTGGTATTTTCTGACAAGCACGGAAAAGGCGGTATCATCGCCATCAAGGACGCGTTGGATGAGTTGAACATCATCGTTTTTCATCGACTACCTCTGGAATAAGAAATGTTCAGCATTTCATATCAACACATAGTGACGCCATTTGAGGTGAAAAAGTCACAGAATTCTGGAAAAAACTGGAGTGGGTTCATGATAAGAGGGTTAAAATTCCATTTTTTGGCAACGAGAGGTGAGGAGGATTTTCGGTTTCCAGAACACTGATGTAGACATCCCTATTTTCTCACAAATTCCGGTGACAGTCAATTTTTTATCTTTTTAAATTATGTGGTTTTAGTTTGTTTAGGTTGTTTCTACAGAGGACATACCTCAATCCAAAAATGAAGGCGAGGCACAGGGACCTCGCCAAACAAATCATCACGCTTTTCAAATTCAGTTACACCTAAAAACTTGCTGATCTCTTCATACGTCATTCCCCCGAGGTAGTAGAGCGTGATGACGGTGCGTTCACTCTCCTGAAGTGCTGTTAGCAACATTATAGCATAAATCTGACTAAAAGGATATAGATTCGGAAAAGTAGATTTTCAGGAGAGATTGCTTTTGAGGTAGGTTCAGTACCGCATCCACTGCCATAATTGCCCAAAAGTAGGACGTTTACCGTACATCAGAATCCCAACCCGATAGATTTTCCCGCTGATAAGCATGACCAGCAGAACAGTCGCGCACATCAACAAGATATTCAGTAGAATCTCCCATAAAGGCGGCATTAGCACGTTGATACGCATGAACATAAGTATCGGCGAGAAAAATGGGATGTGGGAGAGCAACACACTGAGTGTCGAATCGGGGATCCTAAATAACTGGAACATCAGTATGAACGGGATAATGATGAGCATCGTGAGGGGGCCTCCTGTCTGCTGCGCCTCCTCTTCACTGCTGCAAATCGCACCGACAACAGCATAAAGCGTCGAATACATAAAGAAACCGATAATGAAATAGACAAAGAAATATGTAAGTATCTCGGTACCACTCGCTTTGATAGTCCCAATTACTTGGATAAACTGTATAGGCAGACTATCAATGCCAAAGATGCCGAGTAGCGGCTTTATGTTCATAACCAATAACACACCAAATATCACCCAGATAGCAAACATTGTTAAACAGACAGAGCAAACCCCAATGAGTTTTCCGAGTAAGAGCTGATGCGGTTTTATTGAAGAAATAATCACCTCAACAATCCGAGTTGTTTTTTCTTCCAGCACACTCCGCATGATGGAGTTGGCGTAGATGATAACAAACAGGTAAAGCACAAAAACAAGAAGGTAGCCGAGTCCGAGCCGCGCTCCCGTCTCTAAAGCACTTTCAACTTTAGCACCACCGTCTTTCCCCTTGCCACTTTTGACAGCATAAGCGTTGAAGCCAACGGAGCGCATGAGTTGACGGACTTCACGCTGAGAATAACCGCTCTCAGCAAACCGTTTGTCCCGGACGATGTCTGAAATGATACGGCGGAACGCGTTTTGTATATTAGAATTTGTCACTGTTCTGGCGTAGAAACGGACCCCCCCACTTGCAAAAACATCCTTCGGGATTTCAAGATAGGCGTAGAGTTCTTTTGTCCTGACGCGTTCCTGGAGGGCAGTTTTTTCGGCTTCTGTGGTAGTGGTCTCCTCATGCAGCTGATAGACAAGTTCACCCTTATGCTGAAAAGTCGGATGCTTGGCAACAGCCGCTTGCATCTGCTCAAAGATTTCACCCGTCTCATCAATGACCGCAAGTTTTCTCATCTCTTCGGTTTTGTCCTCCATAATTGCGAGAAAACTGGACAATAATACCAACCCACACATCAAAACCGGCATGAGAAACAAGGAAGCAATAAATCCTTTAGATTTAACGCGCGTCATATATTCACGTTTGATGACGGCAACAATTTTATTCGGCATTTTGCACGACCCCTCCGTGTGCTTCAACGCTCTGGACGAAAATTTCGTGCAACGTTGGCTCCATCAATTCAAACCGTGTGACATCAACACCCTTTTCAACCAATTCTTGGAGAAATGGACGATAGTCTTCCGGTGTCTTCAACTTGATCTCAGCGTACTGTCCGAAATCGTTGACCCCTTGAATGCAAGCGGAATTGCGAATTGGTTCCAGACTACCGATGTATTCAATCTCAACAGAATTTTTACCGAAGGCACGCTTCACGGCGCGGAGTTCGCCTTCAAGTAACACCTCACCTTGATGAATGAGACAGATGCGATCACAGAGTTTCTCCACCTGCTCCATCACATGCGTTGAGAAGATGATCGTACTACCGTTCTCACGCAACTCAAGCATCAAATCTTTGAGGAGTGTCATGTTAATCGGGTCCAGCCCGGAAAAAGGTTCATCAAGAATAATCAACTCCGGTTTGTGGATGACCGTCGTAATGAACTGAATTTTCTGTGCCATTCCCTTAGAAAGTTCATCAATCCGTTTGTTTTCCCATTCCGATAGCTGCATCTTCTCCAGCCACTGCTCAATTTCGCTGAGTGCCTGCTGTTTGTATAAACCTTTTAACTCGGCGATAAAGAGGATAACATCGCGCACCTTCATTTTCCGGTACAAGCCGCGTTCCTCCGGCAGATACCCAATCTGATCCAAAAAATCTTGGACCTGCCGATTGCCACTGAACGTAATGTTGCCTGCATCTGGTGCAATAATGTCCATTATCATGCGGAGTGTCGTTGTTTTTCCGGCACCGTTGGGCCCCAAAAGTCCGTATATGCTCCCTGTTTCAATACTAAAGGAGATATCCGATACCGCTGTAAAGTCACCAAACCGTTTATGAACATGTTCAAGTTGAAGGAGGTTCATCTTTTTCTCCCAAAATTTCGTAAAAATGTACCAACACGTGCGGTATTTTCCATATTTTTAAGAAACACCCCAGCAAAAACACCCCTAAACCCCCAACCCCTTATCAGGCGGTTGGGACTTTAAGAAACCGTGTGTAAGTCCTAAGAGCGTTTGTAAACCCAAACCTCTTCTGACAGCGCGTACCTATAAAATCCTTATTCAACGATGGCAATTTCAAGTTGATTAAGCGTTCGAAGAACGTCTTCAGCGAATTCCAACAGCGTATCTGATTCCAAGGTACTTCCGTCGAGTTGAATATGATTCGCATCGGCGATGGTCTGTCCCCATGTTGGATCCATCTGTACCCACCTGCCGACGTAGACTTCAGCCCAGAAGTGGTAGTAAAAGGCATCCTGCTGTGCAAATGCGATACCGGAGCAGATGCGTGCCGGAATTCCAGCAGCCCGGGCTAAAGCAATAAAAAGCACAGTGTGTTCCGTACAATCCCCGGAGAGCGATTCCAGGGCAGTTAATGATGAACCGAAACCGCCACTCATTTTTTTATCCGTAATGGCTGTATGAACCCATTGGCATAATTTTTCTGCCGCACGCCACGAATTAATTTCCCCATCTAATATTTCCTCGGTTTTCGCACGAATCGCTGGTGCGTCGGCTTGAATGTAAGCACTCGCGCCAAGGTATTTACCTTCAGCATCCTGGATCGGTAAATCGGGGCAATCCTCTGATGCGACTGTTGGCACCTGAACCGAAAGTCTACCTGATTGCTCACTGTTTGCTTCCAGTTTTTGACGGGAATTAGACATGATGGTATCAGCGATACTTCCTGATGTCAATTTTACGTCGGCTTCAAAGTTTCTGGCGTTTCGCGCAGGGGGTTTGCCGGAGGGAAGAATACGCGTTTTTAAAACGATATCAACCTCTTCCGTATCGCCAAGGGCGGCCTCCTTATCGGTTTTTGTTGTTACCATAGAGACACCCATCATCGGTGTCTGGGTTCGGTAACTTACGCCATCAGCATCAAGCCAGACCTTCGTGGTAAGCCTATTCATCATGTCCATCGTTTGACGTAAGACATAGACCTGTTTTTCCTCTGACTGATAGGTTAAGGTGTCTTGCGCTTCAACCTCAATCTCTGTTTTTACCGGTCTTAAGAGGTCGAGGCTGAAAATGTGGAAGTTCCGCTTGTCGCCTATTTTAAGACCCTGTTGAAAAAGCGATTCCACACTTGTATATTCAGAAATTGTATCCGGTGGCACTGGCACTTCTGATTCAGTCGTCTCACCGTTGAGCGTTGTTTTAATGTGTGCCACACCCTCTATGATGCGTCCCTCTACCTGTTTTAAGCCGGATTCATTGGAGGAGAAAAGAAAGTGGCGCGGTATTAAATCGGTCCCTATATACTCAACGTGGGCCCTTTCAATTGTTACATCGCTCCCGAGTCCCTTAAGATTTATAACCGTATTAATTTTATTCCGATCCACCTCTTCCCCTTCGTACTCGGTTTTTTCACTGGATATGTACATGTAACCGATCTTAGTATTCATCAAGGTGAGGTTGTACCAGTGTTCTTGCGGATTTTGTGGCATGTTTTCAGGAATATCTTCTCTGTCTACCTGCGCCGCAGCAAATAAGACAGCATCAAGTTGCTGACCGGCACCATCATTTTTATTTTCTGCGGCAGTGCTACCGAGCTGCGTTCGGACATCCGGTTTCGATTTAATATCTAACACGACTGGCGTTTCAATAATATCAACCGTCATTTCTGATGTCGCGTCAAAACTGTAAGGTTTTTGGAATCGCGACAGGTATTGACTGCCGACACTTAACATCAAAAACACGACTAACGCTGAAACACCTATTGCCCACGGCACCAATGGTTTGCTACCAGACGGTGCAACCGGTTTTAGACGCGAAATCTCGTGCATGATATTCTCAGTAAGATTCGGCGTAATTTGGAAGTTGCCTAAAGCCTCTCGAATCATCGGTTCCTCCTTTTTTAAGCGGCGACGTGCACGGTAGAGACGATTTCGAATCGCCGCCTCCGATACACCCAGAAACTTGCTTATCTCTTCGTACGTCATTCCCCCAAGGTAATAGAGCGTGATGACAGTCCGGTCACTCTCTTGTAACTTCGCAAGCAACTTCTTAACGACTTCGTGTTGTGTTTCAATCGACATCCGCTCGTTCTCCTCAATGACATAGCCAGAATACGTCGCTTCTTCTAACTGTAGGTTGCTCGTGTCTTCCAACGTCTGCGTCCACGCCCGATTTTTACGGAGCCATGCCTTACACTGATTCGCGGTTATAACATAAAGCCAACTCCCAAAACGCTGCGGTTTCTTTAATGTTGAGAGTCTCTGATACGCTTTCAAGAACGTATCCTGTGTAATATCCTCGGCGATATGGAAATCTCCGATCTTCCGCCATGCCAGTGCATGGACGGATCTCTGATATTTTTTCACGAGCACGGAGAACGCAGTATCATCGCCACCAAGGACGCGTTGGATGAGTGCAGCATCGTTGTTTTTCATCGGACACCTCTGCAAAGGGAATGTTCATCATTTCACATCAATATATAGTGACGCGACGAGCGGAAAAATAATCTCACAATTCTGAAAAAGGTAGGACCAATGCATATAAATCGGGTTGAGGTTCTATTTTACTGATAATGATAGGACTTGCGCACTTTCCTCAATTATTATACCATAAATCTCACTAAACTTCAGACGGGTGTGTAAAGTTTTCGTAGGACGGATTTTCAATCCCAGCTCTGAAATTCTTCCGTGTAGGAGCAATCTCTTGGTCGCGATGCTTCCTCTAAAATTGACAAAAATCGTAAACTGAATGGCTCCACGTGCAAAATCAAAAAATTGACACAGATGAGAATGTATGGTATAAGAGATAAAACGCTGCTTGTGTGCTTCGTGGAAAGCGAGTCTTTGTTGGAAACCCACGCCTTCACGCGTGGGGAATGCATCATAATAAAAAGGTATTCAAATGACGTATCAACCACTTGCTGAGGTCCGAAAAACGCTCCGTGTAAAATGGTACCGGAGCAAAGTAGACCACACAACCTTACGGAATCTATCAAAACGAAGCGACTTGCAAGGCTGGTTTCAAGCTGGCGGACATCTTGCGCTCTGGCTATTGACGGGTAGCGCGGTCTATTTCTTTTGGGCGCAAGCGATCTGGCTTGGATTTTTCATTGCCTTATTTGTGCATGGCACGGTCGCCAGTTTTTTCAAAGGGACAGCGAATCACGAATTAGGACACGGCACCGTATTTCGGACCAAGTGGCTGAACAAATTTTTTCTCTACCTATTTAGCCTCATAAGTTGGTGGGACCATTTTGACTACGCCAGTAGCCATACCTATCATCATCGCTATACCTTATATCCTGAAGGGGATCGCGAAAATCTTCTTCCGCTTGAACCCAAACTCGCCTCCCCGTTTGTTCTTCAACTGTTCACCATAAACTTACTCACGCAACCCGGTCGCACCTTTAGCAAAGGCGGGTTTATTGCTGCAGTTATCTGCACCGTCCGTAGTGCCTTTGGCAAAGAAGGTTCACCAGACATTCCGAGTCAAGAGTGGTTGGCATCATTACATGCCGACCAACCTGAAGAGCATAAAAATTCGATGTGGTGGTCTCGGATGCTACTCCTTTTTCACGGCACCCTACTTGTCGTTTCACTCGCCACGGGTTATTGGGTTTTTCCGATCATTATCACTGCCAGTGCATTTATTGCAAACTGGGGATCCTACGCTGTTTCTATGCCCCAACATTGTGGGTTAAAGGAAAACGACCCTGACTTCCGTAAATGTGCACGGTCAATCAAGCTCAATCCGTTAGCAGAGTTTCTGTATTGGCGTATGAATTGGCATATTGAGCACCACATGTTTGCAGGCGTACCCTGCTACAATTTGAAAAAATTGCATCGCCTAATTGCCGAAGACATGCCCGAACCGCGCACGCTTTTAGGGGCTTGGCAAGAAATGCGCGAAACTTGGCAACGACAGAAAACCGATCCTGACTACTTTTTTGATACACCGCTCCCGCCAACCGCTAAGCATATACCCGCCGAAGCATCTGATATTCTGGAAAGTTCCATTGGAGAATTGGCACCTAAAGGATTGAAGATCCACTCATCCTAAAACTTTCCAGCAATCTTTTATAGTAAATCCCATAATTATTTGCACACACGGTAACTCGTAGGGGAAACCGGGTAACCTCGAAGAAACACCGTTTTTGCTTGGGTGTTTCTTCTAAGCAAAAACACCCCTACGAACGGGAAAAGTGTAAACATATTTTCCGATTTTACTATAAAACCACAGCAACGTTTTCTTGTAGGAGTGATCCGTGCTCGCGACACCTACGCGTGTGAAGAAATATGGAATTATTATAAGACGGAACAGAATAGATTTGGAAAGAGCCGAGAATGTGAGGTTGATAGATTGGTTGCGGAATTTAGATACCGAGAGAAAGGGCGGCATTGTAGCACCGCCCAGACAACAAAAATCACTTTACACTTAGTGAGTAACTTTCCTTTGCTTAATATCGCCCCAAGTGGTGGCAGTCTTATCTTTGGGTGAAACCTCGAAGATATCCTGCATTGCCGTCTTGATTTCATCCTGGCTCAGAGCGCGTCGCCATAAAGCCACTTCGTCAATAGAACCGTTCCTGAAGGTATATCGCGGATGTCCTACCGCGCATCCAATGCGTAACTCTGAGTCATTAGTACCCATGAATCCAAATCCAAAGACATTCTCACTCTCAGAAAGGATTATACCATCCAGATAGATTCTCAGGCTACTACCATCGTAAGTTCCGGCGATGTGATGCCAGTTTTTATTTTTCATGGGACCCGTGGTGATGGATTTCCAACTCCCCTGAACGGTCCCCAAGATCATGCCGATTTTTGGCCCCCTGAATGGAATATGAGCTTCAAAGAACCCCATGCTGTAGGACAGTTTCCGATCAATCCGGTCCTGACTGCCTTTATCAAGCCACGATCCCCAAGCGATTTCCCAATCCTCATGATACACCCAAGCCGTCATCGTTATCTCGCCTTCGATTTTTAGCAGATCATCAGCAGGAACATGGATGCAATCATCGCCTTCCGGCTCAGCAGCAATATGAATTCCATTTCCATATCGACCTTTGACGAAATTAGTATTTGCGATGACATCGGCATCGAGGCGGTTACCAGAAGCATCAAGAATTTTCTTGCCTTTTACCTGGTCAAAGGTGAAATAGAAAACAAGACCTTCATCCAGTCCGGCGATGGCATGAGTGGTTACCAATAATAGAGCAGTGGGAATAAACAGTATTCGTATCATTGTTATTTCTTCCTTTGGCGTTCAGATAGGTTTATTCTAACTCCTGTTATGCCTTGAAAATGCAAAATTTTCAAGGCGCAACAGGAGTAGAGGAAAATCAACGACTGTAGCCCAAGATGGCTGCTAAGATAGCGCGTTGTGCGTTAGTGCTATTTTCTTTTTTAGTGATGATCACATTGACACCAGAAAATACCATTGGCGGTTTATCTGAAGTGCTACCTAATTTGATAGGCAAAGTAATTTTTTCGCCCTTTCGTTCAAGTGTTAACTTGATTCTGTCGTCAATATTCCAATCTTTAGCGACTTTTGTTATATCCTTAAAGGTCTTCACCGGTATACCATTAATGCCAATCAGATTATCTTCATCTTGATAACCTCCGCTTTGAGACCGATGGATTATCAAGCCTCCACCTGTTTGCGTTAGCGAGTTAATATGAAGCATCTGTTGACGGACATAATTGAGATCCGGTAGTACTTCATCAAATTCTATCTGAGCATCTATACCCGCATCACTGAGATATTCGGCGAGCGGCAACCTATTCGTTCCAGAGACATAGTTGTGGAAGAACGGTTTAAAATCTTCGCCTGTAATCTGGCTAACAATTCTGATAATATCGTCCATAGTGCAAGGGGTGTCAGTGAGACCAAACTCCCGGTACACCTGTTTCATTACATCGTCAAGGCTCTTCTGATTTTGCGTAAGTTTGCGGATTTGCACATCCAATGTGGCGGCAACCAGACTGCCCCCTTGGTAGACTAAATCGCTGTTGGCGGATTTGTTTTTACCCGCATCACGCATAGAGAGTGCTCCCTGCTTAGGCAGATACAATTCGCATGCGCGTTCAAGGTTTTCAAGAAAACTATCTTCAGAAGTAAATCCGAGGCGTGTAGAAATGACTCGTGAATAGTACTCGGTAAACCCTTCGCTGAACCAATATTCCTGTCCACGAAAATTGATAGCTTGTCCGTTCCAGATATGGAAAATTTCATGTCCGACAAAAGGCATCCAAAAATGTCTGTTGTTTTCATTCGGGGTGCCACCCATCAGAACACTGATACTGCGCCCAAAAACACCACCATCCATGCTTCCTTTTCTATCATAAGGATTCGCAACAAACAGCATGCGACCGTTTGGAGTACCAGCAAATACTGTTGTGTACGCTTTCAGGAAAGCCTCGATTGTCCCTTGTATTTCATCAGCAGCAGCTTTAAAGCGTTCACCGATTGCCAAGACAACTTCTACCTCATCAGATTTTGCTATCCTCTCAGCATGTGTACCAATCAAGAGGAAAGATTCTATCAAATCATTTTGGTCTGTGACAGCAAATTGGTGTCTTTTGTTTCCGATGCGATTCCAAGGCGTTGACACATGCCAGTTCTCAGGAACATCAAACTGTACTTTGATATTATCCATTTCAGTAATAATGAACAAGGCACGACCCGTCCAGAACACACAATCTTCTTTAGCATAAGGTGCTTCGTCCGGCCCAGGGGGCCATTCCCTTTCATCGTGCTTGAGTAATACCCTATAACTAAGCGTTATAGGAGATGTATCTTTAAATTCAATCGACCAGCGAACACGATCAAGTTCTTCTATGGGCAAGGTTTCGCCTGTCGCGTCGCGAACAGTTAACCCACGTACGTAAGCAGCATAACCAAAGGGCAGTCCCTCAGTACCAAAATTGTCCATGCTTAACTGTATTGTTTCTCCACTCCCCACTTTAGGAGTTAGAACACAATTGACATGCGCCACGCGTTTATTATCGGCATTTATTTTAACTTCATACTTCGCGGCTTTGAATCCCATCGGTTTACCTAAGTTCTCGGTAATATGAAACCGCTCAATCACTGCTTCTTCGCGATAATCGTTTTGCCATTTGTATGTCCATGTATTGCCGATCTGCACGGGGAGGTATTCTATAGTGTTGGCCGGGGCATTGTATTCCAGCAATTCTGCTTCCGTTGTGGCACCGTTAGAATGTTCATAACGCATTTTGACGAGTCCAACGCCCTTAGCAAACCACAAATAGCGTGTTCCATTCACAAATGCACTTTGAAGATCGGAATCCGCTTCAGCGTCTGTGAAAACAGTTTTGTGTTTGAGACATTCGGGGAAAGTTCCTGCGGAAACTTCTATCTGCTCATAGCCCTCCAAGGTTATCTCAGCCTGTGAATCCCAGCCCGCCTTCTGTGTCCAGCTATCTCCTACAACCAAAGGAAATCTGAAAAGGTTAATATTATGGTGGAGAATATAACTTGACAGCATGTACATCGGCGATGGATCAGTTGGAGAAATTATGCCTCTAGTACTAGCACTTGTAGATGTAAAAATTGTATTGGTTTTGCTGAAAATGAAAGTTCCTTGCGCCAAGCTTTCTCCACTCTCTGTAGTAGCGTCGGTACTCAGTGTGATGTGGCGCTCGGCTTCATCAGCAATAGTTATTTCCTCTGCTTCATCTACTGGTGCAGCGGTAACCTTAGCCATATCTTCTGGCGGATCAGGTTGCTGATTTAATCCATCGTTACTCTTCAGTGCATTGGCGTTTCCAAGTTGCGTCCGAATATCTGGTTTGGATTCGAGATTTAGCATAACAGGCGCCTCAATCAATTCCACTGTCATCTCCGATGCAGCATCGAAACTATACGGCTTTTGGAAACGCGACAAGTATCGGTTGCCTACACCCAACATCAAAAATACGACCGCTAACGTAGAAACACCTATTGCCCACGGCACCAACGGTTTACCACCAGACGGCGCAATCGGTTCCATACGTGAAACCTCGCGCATGATATTCTCTGTTAGATTTGGTGTGATCTGGTAATTGCCTAAAGCCTTTCTAATCATGGGTTCCTCCTTTTTTAAGCGGTTCCGCGCTCGGTATAGGCGATTCTTAATCGCAGCTACCGATACACCTAAAAACTCGCTGATCTCCTCATAATTCATTCCCCCGAGGTAATGAAGCGTAATGACTGTTCGCTCGCTCTCTTGTAACTTCGCAAGCAACTTTTTGACGATCTCGCGTTGTGTTTCCTCTGTCATACGCTCGTTCTCCGCAATGACATATCCAGAATACGTCGCTTTTTCTAACTGCGCGCTGTTTGTCTCTTCCAACGATTGTGTCCACAGACGTTTTTTACGAAGCCATGTACTACAATGGTTCGCTGCTATTACATACAGCCAACTCGCGAAACGCTGCGGTTTTTTTAGTGTTGAGAGCCTCTGATACGCCTTTAGGAACGTATCCTGCGTGATATCCTCGGCGATATGGAAATCCCCGATCTTCCGCCACGCAAGCGCGTGAACGGATCTCTGATATTTTCTTACAAGCACAGAGAACGCAGTATCATCGCCTTCAAGCACGCGTTGGATGAGTTGCATATCATCATTTTTCATCGGACACCTCTGCAAAAGGAATGTTCATCATTTCACATCAACATTTAGTGACGCTACATGAGAAAAAAAAGTCTCATAATTCTCAAAAAAATTAGAAGCGAGTTCGCCTAAAGAAGGTTAAGATTTTATTTCCGTGATAACGGGGGGCAAGGAACGGTTGTGGTTACCAGACTGGGTTTTGCTTTTTCGCGTTAGCAGAATTATAACACAAATCTGTTTACAAGTGTGTATGATCTGGAAAGAAGGGGAGCTTGATAAGAAATTGGAGGGTTGAATAGATGAGGATAGGGAGGCAAGCACTTGCGATCCGCTATAGATGAGGATAGGGAGGCAAGCACTTGCGATCCGCTTAATTTTTCGGCAGAGTCGCCAAAGCTGTCTCAATTTTTTCGATCGCTTTTTTCTCTGCAGCGAGAGCAGCGTTGACAGCCTCTACCGCTTCTTGCCTCTTGGATGTCGTGAAAGTTTCGTGTTTTCTTTCGTGCCCTTTGCAGATGTTTACCAGCTTCACGACGGCTCTGATTTCTTCGTCATAAAAGGCTGCAGCATCGGACAAGGCACGGCTCGATACTTCTGGAAAGTGATTGGTGATTTCTCTGAGATACGCCGCAGCGTGCTCTCGCATCTCCCACAAGATCCAAGCCGAATGCTCCGTAAACCCGACATCCACATCGTCACGTTCCAATGCCCGCTTCCAAAGTTCATAAGCAGTGAACCCGATGGCATCAACAGCGTAAGGCGCGTCTTTCAAATCAAACCGTGTCCCGTGTGCAAAAGCGACAGCGTGTTCAAGGGATTTCACTGCCAACACCATCCGATCCAACGGTTTCTTTTCGGCAAGCACCATAACACAATACCAACCGACTGGGTCTGTGGATCCGAATTTATCATAAGGAACGGTATACTCGGTCGTATAATGCTGATGCCGAACGGTGTATGTTTTCTCGGTTTCATCGTAGCCGACGAGCGATGCCCATCCGTAGGCACTCACGCCGCAATCACGCTGCTCAACTGTCATCGGTTGCCACGCAATCGCAGGAATGCCTCGGTCAATACTCGCCTTGACCTTTTCCCACGTCTGATCTTTAATACTCTGAAGTTCTTTCGGAGTTGGTGCGGGCTGCTCTCCGTTGCGTACGAATTGAAACTCCTGAAATTCATAACCGATGTGAGCAATCATATCCCACAGGAGCCACCAATCGATGTTGGCTTGTTGCCAGACCGCGCCGTCCCCTATTTTCATACTGAAACTGAAGGCGTTTCCGAATGTGCCGGTGAGACGTGGGATTGACCAATCCCCACCAGCGGCTTTGAGTGCTGGATGTAATGTCCCAATAAAAGTGCTATCCCCTTTCACCGGCTTAACACCCTCAAGAACCTTTTTTCCGACCATTGTGTCTGCTTTTGCAACCGATGCTGAGACCTCGTCAGGCTGCTGATTAGAAACATTGCCCTTGCCCAGTCCGTTGGCATTTCCGAGTTGCGTCCGAATATCGGGTTTGGATTCAAGATTCAGCACAACGGGTGCCTCAATAAGTTCCACTATCATCTCAGATGCAGCATCGAAACTATACGGTTTCTGGAAACGCGATAAGTATTGACTACTAACACCCAACATCAACAACACAACTGCTAACGTAGAAACACCGACTGCCCACGGAATTAATGGTTTGCTACCAGACGGCGCAACCGGTTTCAGACGCGAGACCTCGCGCATGATGTTCTCCGTGAGATTCGGTGTGATTTGGAAGTTGCCTAAAACCTCTCTTATCATGGGTTCCTCCTTCTTCAGACGTTCTTGCGCACGATAAACGCGATTTTTAACCGCTCCTACCGATACTCCAAGAAACTTGCTAATCTCTTCGTATGTCATTCCCCCGAAGTAATAAAGTGTGATGACGGTCCGATCGCTCTCTTTTAATTTCGCGAGGAGTTTCTTGACGACTTCGCGTTGTGTTTCCACCGTCATTCGCTCGTTTTCTTCGATGACATATCCAGAATACGTCGCTTTTTCTAACTGCGCGCTGTTTGTCTCTTCCAACGATTGTGTCCACAGACGTTTCTTACGGAGCCACGTGTTGCAATGGTTCGCCGTTATCACATACAGCCAACTCGCAAAGGATTGTGGTTCTTTCAGCGTAGAGAGTCGCTGATACGCTTTTAGGAACGTCTCTTGTGTGATATCCTCGGCGATGTGGAAATCTCCGATCTTCCGCCACGCAAGCGCGTGCACCGGCTTTTGGTATTTTCTCACAAGCACAGAGAACGCAGTATCATCGCCTTCAAGCACGCGTTGGATAAGTTGAACATCATCGTTTTTCATCGGATACCTCTGGATAGGGAATGTTCAGTATTTCACATCAACACATAGTGACGCTATTTGAGATGAAAAAGTCACAGAATTCTCAAAAAAAATTGGAGTGAGTTTATGATAAGAGGGTTGAGATTCTAATTTCTTGACAACGAGAGGTAAGGAGGGTTTGTCGTCAGACACTTCAAGCTGAGATTTCCTTGGAAACCGATGCCAATGCGATTTCTAAAAAAGTAACTGCCTGTTGCCGAGAAACAGAAGGGAAACCTTCGAGAAAATAGTCAAGGCTCTCGCCGGCTTTGAGATGATCAATGAGACTTTTGATGGGCACACGTGTGCCTGCAAATACAGGCACGCCGCCGTGAATATCTGGGTCTTGGGTTATGATTTGTTCTCTGGTCATCTTTAAGTTGCTCGTTGTCAGGGGTCGCGGTTTCCAGAACACTGATGTAGATGCCTCTATTTTACCACAAATTCCGGTGACAGTCAATTTTTTATTTTGTTGAATTATGCGATTTTAGGTTGTTCCTACGGAGGATATACTTCAACCCAAAAAGAGAAGGCGAGGCACAGTTGCCTCGCCAAACAAATCATCGTGCTTCTCGGATTCAGCGGTATTCCACTATTCTCTGGAAATGCTAATGCCGTTTTGTTTCATGAGATCGTGAAATTCACCGCCTGACTTGAATGCCGAGTCATCATTGGTGAGTCGATTGTAACGATGACACAAATCAAAGATAGTCCTCATGAGTGTCCTTGATTCCTCATGGACTTGATCCCTTAGCAGAGAAAGATCCGGGTCTTTGGCGTAAAATTCGGCGAGTTCCTCAACCAATTTGAACATGTCAAGACGGAGATTCAGCGTTCGAGGAATTTCTTGACGTAAAAATGCGACTTTTTCCGCTTTTGGCGCATCCGGTTCTGGCTTTAAACCCAAAACAGGTGTATCGGAGGGTAGGTCTAAACGGAGTAACGCAGCAACATCCGTGTTTAACCGACATTGCTTCGTGTGGACTACAGTTTTTAAAATGACTTGATCCTTGCCTTGCGGATCCGGATCTGTCAGTGGGGTATAGTACCGTTCAATTTTCTGAGGGAACCAGACATCTGGCAGGTATTCGTGATGCTCTATTTTCCGTGTTTCTATATAGATATCACCGACTTTGAAGTGCTCCGATACCGGTTTCTTAGCGATAAATGCTCTTTCCAACTGAACCAGCCGGAAACCTTTGTCGTGAGAAATCCAGAGTTTAAGGGACTGCTTAGGTAAATTCAGTCGGATCACAGAAGTTTCTTCGCCGTTCAGCAATTCGCTGCCGAGCAGTTTACTTTCATGCTTTTCAAGGAGTTGCCAGAGTTGCCAGAGGGGTTCGGTGAGATAGGCACTTCCACCTTCGCTGGGATAAGTGAGCCAATATCTCGGATCGAGGTCAGAAAGAATATTCCGCTGATACCAAACCCCATATTCGAGATGATGGAGGTCATAGACCTTGAGGGTCGTCTCTGCTTCCCATAAGATAAAATAGGATTTACCTGTCTGGTTCTCAATAAGCGTGTAACTATCCGGCTGTTCACTCGCGGCGATGCGTACATCGTCAGCAAGTTTAATGCCTTGTTGCGTGAGCGCCTGTCGAATTGTCTTGATGACCGTACGCTCTGCGTCAGGTGTAACCTCAAGGCTAAAGAGCAGTTTTCTGTATTTATAGATTTCCCACTGCTGTTCTCCGTCGTAAATTTTCACGAGCGGCAACAGCGTTTTTATCAGGGGCACATCCTTATCTAACGTCGGAAAATCCCTTTTTTGTTCCACCCGGATTTTCTTGCCCTCAAATGTCAATGCATATTGCGTTTTCGCGATCCCTGAATCCCTATGGTGCTCAATGACGAAGTCACCACTTGCTGAGACGATAGCACTATCATAGTGCTTCATCTTAGTGATGACCATTTGTAAATCATGTGGCGCGGGATCATAGACTTGCTCATCAGATTCATATTGCGTCAGAATATCCGGTTTAGGTTTAGGGTTTAGCACATTCTCTACGAAACTCGGTTGACCTTCTCCGTAATCGAAAATAGGTGTATCAGGCGGTAAACGCAGACTGAGGAACGCTGTAACATCGGTGTTTATCCGACACTGCTTCGTGAGAAGGACATTTTTGTAAAGGAAATCTGCTTCATCTTGTTGCTCCGGTGATGCCTTTGGAACAGTAATCGACTCAATTCTCTTAGGAAACCAGACATCCGGTAGATATTCGTGATGTTCAATTTTTCGGGTCGAAATATAGGTTACACCTGCTTTGTAGGAACTCCATTCCGTCGGATTCTCCACGGCAAACGCTCGTTCTGACTTAACCAGTCGAAAACCTTTGTCATGAGAAATCCAGAGTTTATAGGACTCAGCAGGCATTTTAAAATCTTCCGTGGACCAAGCAGGGATATTTAGACGAATTACGGATGTCTTTTCACCGTTCAGGACCTCACTCCCAATAATTTCACTCTCATGTTTCTCAAGCAAGTGCCAAAGCGGTTCGGATAGGTAGGAATTGTTTGAACCGAGGCTTGGGAAGGTGAGCCAAAATCTCGGATCATAGTTAGAAGGCACCAACCACTGAGGGCGAACACTATATTCGAGATGATAATCATAAACCAACAGCGTCGTCTCTCCCTCCAACCAGAAAGAGTAGATTGTCCCCGTCTCCTTCTCAACAAGTGTGAAACTCTCTGGCTCGTCGCCATCAACGATGCGGACATCCTCTGCGAGGTCAATACCGTTATGCTTGAATGCCTGCCGAATCGGTTCAAGCTCAGTTTTCTCCGTGTTGGGTGGAATTTCAAATTCAAAGATCATCCTTTTATTTTTTGCGCCCTCCCAGGAGCGTTCTCCATCCCAATACCCTATGATCGGCCATCCCTCTTCCTGCTCCATTTGGACTTTTTCACCATCAAACATCAGCGTATATTCATTTTTTCCAATTCCTGAATCTTGATGACGTTCCATAACGAAATCGCCGGTTACGGAGGTGACAGCATTATCGTAGTACTTCATCTTGGTGATAATTGTTTCCAAGTCAAGCGAAGCAGCGTCATCAACTTGGTTACCAATGCCATTGTTCTTATCTTGGGCGTTGGCATTTCCGAGTTGCGTCCGGCTATCTGGCTCGGCTTCGAGGTTTAGCACCACGGGTGCATCAATCAACTCAACCTTCATCTCTGACGCAGCGTCGAAACTGTAGGGCTTTTGGAAACGCGATAAGGATTGATGGTTTGCGATACCCAGCATCAAAAGGACGACTGCTAATGCAGAGACACCTATTGCCCACGGTATAAATGGCTTACCGCCAGATGGCGCAGTGGGTTTCAGACGCGCGATCTCGCGCATGATATTTTCTGCGAAATTTGGTGTGATTTGGAAATTCTCTAAAGCCTCTCGAATCATAGGTTCCTCCCTCTTTAAACGTTGCTGGGCGCGGCGCAAACGGCTCCTCACCGTATTTGCCGATACGCCTAAGAACGCGCCGATCTCCGAACTGGACATCTCACCGAAGTAATGCAGCGTGATGACCGTGCGTTCACTCTCTTGGAGTTTGGCGAGCAATTTTTTGACGACTTCGCGTTGTGCTTCTGCCGTTACGCGTTCGTTTTCCGCAACGACATATCCAGAATACGTCGTTTCTTGTAGTCGTGTATCATCAACCGGTTCTGTCCATAAACGCTTTTTACGCAGCCATGTACTACAGTTGTTTGCAGCAATCACATAGAGCCAACTCGCAAAACTCTGCGGTTTCTTTAGCCTTGCCAATTCCTGATACGCCTTTAGGAATGTATCCTGCGTAATTTCTTCGGCGATGTGGAAATCACCAATCTTCCGCCACACAAGCGCGTGAATCGGTTTTTGATATTTCTTCACAAGCTCCGTAAAGGCAGCATCGTCACCATTGAGAACGCGGTGGATAAGATCAACATCCGTGGTTTTCATGTATTCCCTCCGATCGTGCTATAGTGACGCTTTTTACGGGGCAAACTGGTGCATAATTCTGCAAAAGATAGGAGTGGTTCGTGTAGAAAGGGTTAAGATTCCGTTCTGATGATAACGAGGGATAAGGAGAACCTGTAGTCGTTGGATTTGTTTCTACTTCTTTCTCTTAGCAGAATTATAGCATAAATCTATCTAAAAGGATACAGATTCGGGGACAGCAAATCTTCAGGGGAGATTTGATTGGCGGTAAGTTCAGTAGACTCCGTCTGTGTAGAAATCTGAATACCGTCTGGGAATGACAGCAAATGCGGAGATTTAACGTGAGAGGTGCGAGGTTAATTAGACGTTTGAGTGGACCAAGGATAAGGAGGCAAGCACCTGCAATCCGCAGATGATTACCTCCTCCGCAACCTGTTTACCATTATTCGCTTTCGGATGAATCCACGAGGACTTCATTCCAATCCCACAAGAGAATTGTGCCATCTGCCCCTGTGCTGACGAGTGTTTTACCATCAGGTGAAAATGCCAACATCTTCACTTCTTCTGTATGTCCATTGAGTGTAGTAAGTTTGTTTCCTTTTATCAAATCCCATAACTCAATGTCGCCATATCTAAGTCCAGCAACAAATACAGTACTATCTGGCGAAAACACTAACGTTCTGGCACCACGGTGGTACCTCTCTTTAAGATGAATTTCTTTATTACTTCCCAACAAATAAATACCTTCATCCTTTGCCACAGCAAGCAGCGTACTATTTGGAGAGAACACCAAGGATCTGATAGGTGCTACAGTATTGCTAAAACCATCAAGCTCTATAGAGGAAGTTACCGCAACCCCGGTTTCCGCATTCCACATCTCAACATCTCCCTCCTGAGTGCCAGTAACGAGTTTTTTCCCGTCTGGTGAGAATGCCAAAGCACTCGCGGGCGGAAGAGCGGTATCAACTAAAATCCCTGTTTCTGTATTCCACAAACTAATTTTACCGTGACTACTAAAGGCTACTATTTTTCCATCAGGCGAAAAAGTCAGATTTGAAGGGACTTCAATATCTGTAAGGGTCGCCAATTCGCTCCCCGTGCTGACATCAGTCAAACGAATCAAAGAATCTGGACGCGAACTGGCGAGACCGAAACCTGCCCCGAAGATTATGCTCCCCTCGGCACCAACACTGGCGAGTTTCGTGCCATCCGGCGAAAACGCCAAAGTCCAGAACAAATCTCGATGACCCGCCGTATGAACAATAGACTTATGCGGCGTTTTCAGATTCCAAAAGATAATTTCCCCATTAAATGCCACGCCCACAAGCGTGGAACTACCCTGAAAGAAAGCCGCTGCTCTCATCGATGCCATGTGTCCTGTGATATAGAGCGGTAGCGAAGCTCCTGTTTCTGTATTCCAAAATCGGAGAGTGCCATCCGCCCCTCCGCTTACAAGCATGCTATTATCAGGTGAAAACGTTAGCGCATTAATACTACTGGTATTGCCAGCCAACGTCGCGAGTAGTTCACCCGTGGCAGTATCCCACAACAACACCGTCTTATCGACACTCCCACTGGCAAGCATTTTTCCATCCGGCGAAAACGCTAACACATTTGTCCATCCGGTATGTTTTTGAAGGATAATTCCGTCGTCGGCGTTGGTGAGGTCCCATAAGCGCACCGTCTTATCCTTGCTTCCACTGGCGAGGCGAGTACCATCGGGTGAAAATGCTAACGCTAAGACTCTTTTATCATCCGACATATCCGCTGGCATTGCATGTCCATCGAGCGTCGATAACACTTTACCCGTTTTTGGATCCCACAACTGTATTTTCCCATCATCCCATCCAATCGCAATTTTATCGTATGTGAGTGCGAAGACATCAGGATAAGGTATCCCCGTGCCAAATTTTGCTTCGGTCTTCTTCACAGAGCCCTGCCCACTTTCAACATCTAACCAGACAAGTCTGTCTCCAGTCCAAACTAAACCGACAAGTGTTTGACTGTCTTCAGAAAACTTCAATGCTGATCCGACAAAAGGGCCACCAATGAGCGGGACCTTACGATCTGCGGCCATTTCCCACAACTGGAGTTCCTGCCCGCGAAACATGCCGCCACCATTCGCAAGGAAACGACCATCCGGCGAAAAAGCAAGGGATTGGCACATCCCGGCAAGTAGGGACTTCTCTTCACCTGTTTCTACATCGTACAGCCATATACCGATGTTACTCCCGACAGCAAGTTGTGTGCCATCCGGTGAAAACTGGATCGCGTTAATACCGCCTTTCCCGAAACGCGCTTTCGCCTCTTTCGGTAGTTCCCATTGAGAATAGTCTTTAATTGTTTCATCTGATTCTGCGTCTGCAACCGATGCCGAAACCTCATTAGGCTGTCGATTAGCGGCATTGTTCTTGCTTGGCGTGTTGACATTCCCCAACTGCGTCCGAACATCCGGTTTGGATTCAAGATTTAGTACCACTGGTGCTTCAATGAGTTCCACTGTCATTTCTGAAGTCGCATCGAAACTGTAGGGCTTTTGGAAACGCGACAAGTATCGGTTGCCTACACCCAACATCAAAAATACGACCGCTAACGTAGAAACGCCTATTGCCCACGGCACAAACGGTTTACCACCAGATGGTGCAGCGGGTTTTAGACGCGATACTTCGCGCATGATATTTTCTGTGAGATTCGGTGTAATTTGGAAATGGTCAAGTGCTTCTCTTATCATCGGTTCCTCCTCTTTTAAACGGTGCCGCGCACGCCTCAAACGACTTTTAATAGTACTCGCCGATACGCCCAAAAATCGACTAATCTCTTCAACTTTCATCTCACCAAGGTAGTAGAGTGTCATCACTGTGCGTTCACTCTCTTGTAACTTCGCAAGCAGCTTTTTGACAACTTCGCGCTGTGCTTCAACTGCGGTTCTACTCCGTTCTTCGGTGACGTGTCGGGAATAAGCGTCTTCCTGTATCATCGCTGTCTCTGTGTCCTCCAACGGTTGCGTCTGTATCCGTTTTTTGCGGAGCCACGTGGCGCATAGGTTTGCTGTAATCACATAGAGCCATCCAGAAAATTGGTTCGGATCTTTCAGCGTTGAAAGTCTCTGATACACTTTCAGAAAAGCGTCTTGGGTGATGTCCTCAGCGATGTGGAAATCCCCAATTTTTCGCCAAGCCAATGCGTGAATCGGCTTTTGATATTTATTCACAAGTTCAGCAAAAGCGGCTTCATCACCAGCGAGAACGCGTCGAATAATTGCAACATCTTCGTTTTTCATCAGGCACCTCCAGAAAGCGATAGTTGAATTACTAACCCATCGAATTATAGTGACGCAAGATAGGTGCAAAATGGTTGCTTAATTGAAAAAAAAGAGAAATTTTTGTGGAAAAGAGAGGAAGATAAAGGTAGGAAAGGACGGCATTTGGCACCGCCCGGAGAAAATAAACGCATTCATACTTAGTGCATCAATGTTCTTCTCTTAATATCACCCCATGTGGTGGATACTTTATCTTTCGGTGAAACCGCGAAGATGTCCTGCATTGCCGTCTTGATTTCATCTTGGATCAGGGCGCGTCGCCATAAGCCTACTTCGTCAATCGAACCGTTCCTGAAGGTATATCGCGGATGTCCTACCGCGCATCCAATATGTAACTCTGAGTCATTAGTCCCCATGAATCCAAAGATCTCCACGGTCTCAGAACGGATTATACCATCCAGATAGATTCTCATGGTCCTACCATCGTAAGTCTCGGCGATGTGATGCCAGTTTTTATTTTTCATGGGACCCGTGGTGATGAATTTCCAACTCCCCTGAACGGTCCCCAAGATCATGCCGATTTTTGGGCCCCAGAATGGAATATGCGCTTCAAAGAACCCCATGCTGTAGGACAGCTTCGTATCAATCCGGTCCTGACTGCCTCTATCAAGCCACGATCCCCAAGCGATTTCCCAATCCTCATGATACACCCAAGCCATCATCGTTATCTCGTCTTCGATTTTTAGCAGATCGTCAACAGGAACACGGACGCAATCATCGCCTTCCGGCTCAGCAGCAATATGAATTCCATTCCCATATTTGCCTTTAATAAAATCTACATTTGCGATGACATCGGCATCGAGATTATTGCCGGAAGCGTCAAGAACCTTCTTGTCTCTTACGTTGTCAAAAGTAAGATAGACAACAAGTCCCTCATTCAACCCAGCAGAAACTTGACTCACCGTAAATAGCAGAAAAATTAAAGGAAATAGTATCCGTTTCATTTTCACTCTCCAGACGGAGGCAGATATTGATGAGGAACGATCTCAACAATCTCATCTCCAGAGTTAGCCTTGAAAAAGGCGACAATATCATCAATCATCTCACTCCTGATTTGATGCCCGGTATTTTCATAGGTAACAAACTGTGCTGGAATCTCAAGTGCCTTGTATATTGATTGACTGACCTCCCATCGATCCGGCATCATCTTAGCCCCAATCAGCCTTTTGACTAACTTGGCATCTACTTCATCGTAACCATCTCGAAACGGAATCGTGTCATTGTCATCAAGAGCTCCCATATAGATGTACTGAGAAACCTGCTGATATGCTACTTCGTCAAAATCAATGCCAGTGATTGTTTTTATGTCAGCAATTCCGACTGGGTAACGCATTGTAGCATCGTTCCAGCGATCCGTTGGGAAGGTTGGAATAGCGTTGATTCCACCAGTTGCGACAGCGCGGACAACCGTTGGATGTAAAATCGCAAACCGATTGGTAAACGTTCCAGAAGCCGAAAACCCATTCATGAAAACCTTTTTATTCATTTTCACGTCGTTGTGCCGTAGCAGTCGTTGTGCATGATCTATCATTTTGATGAGTTGCCGGTCAATTCTCCTGAGTCCACCCTCTTTTAGCAGGAGTGTATCCCTATCCAAAGCATGTGTGTAGAGTTGCCATTGGTCCCCGCCGGGCCGCGGAAAAACAGGGACAAGCAATGGGATTTTCAGTTTTCTTGCGATGACAGTCGCATGAGATGCCTCTGTGAATGCTTTCACTTTCCTATCAAGTCTTTTAAAATTGTCGCCATACCCTGTATTGCACGGCTCTACCAGGAGATGGATCGGTTTGTTAGCATCTATCCGGTGTGGAATAAACAGATAATATGGAAAAGCAAAGCCATCTGTAAGGTCCGTTGAGACGCGGCAAAGCAGCTCACTTGAGAGATCAAGTTCTTCAATATTTGTTACAGGAACGGGTGTCATATCCACAAAAGTACGTGTAACTGGTTCTGGACCTTTGGTTGTGAAGAGAAGCGTGTGTTCATCTAACGGATTGCCTGTTATATCTTTGATATTTCCATCAACGCCCAATATGAGCCGGTAAATTTTTGAAGCCGCGAGGTGTTGTTTAAATGAAATAACGAGGGTTGTGTTGCCATCCTCCCACCGGATATCATCAACCGGGACCCCAGCAAACGTCACATCGATACCTCTCATTCTTTCACTGAAAGCAATTCGGATCTCCTTTAGATCCGTCGAAACTTTCTCAGATAAGTTGGGAATAGTCTTCTCCACTTTTGGAGGTGTTGTATCTTGCTGCCTTGAAACGGCACTTGAATTGACAACATAACACGTTTCGATGGCCGCTTTGTCCTGATAACTGCTTTGCCATTTGTAGCTCCATGTGTTGTCAATCTGCAAAGGGAGGTACTCCGTGGCGTTGGCTGGGACCTTGTATTCCAGCAATTCGGCTTCCGTTACAATGCCATTGGTATGTTCAAAGCGCATTTTTACGATTCCAACGCCCTTGGCGAACCACAAATAGCGCGTGCCATTTGCCAATGCACTCTCCAGTTCGGAGTCGGTTTCAACACCTGTGAAAACAGTTTTATGCCTAAGACACTCACGGAAGGTCCCTGCGGAAACTTCTACTTGCTCATAGTTTTCCAAACTTGTTTTCGCTCTTATGTACCATCGACCGAAGCGACCTACTTGCGTCCAAGTATTTCCTATACTTAAGGGGAACTCGAGAAGGACTATCCCCTTGTGGTTAACATAAGAGAACAGCATATACCGCGGCGATGGATCAACGCCACCACTTCTTCCACTCCCTCGACCACTAGTAGAATAAGTTGTGGATGTCAAAGCCTTATCGGTGTTCCTAAGATTGAAAGTTCCTTCTGCCAAATGCCCTCCACCTTCCGCTGTAGTATTGACAATCAAGGTAATATCGCGCTCGGGTTCATCGGCAACAGTTACTTCTTCTGTTTCAACTACCGGTGCAGCTGCAAATAGGACTGGATGATCGTCAGGTTGTTGTCCGGTACCTTCGTTTTTACTAAGCGCATCAGAACTTCCGAATTGTGTCCGAACATCCGGTTTGGATTCAAGGTTTAGCACAATTGGTGCCTCAATAAATTCAACCGTCATCTCAGATGCAGCATCAAAACTATACGGCTTTTGGAAGCGGGATAAGTATTGCGTACCGACACCCAACATCAAGAAGATAACTGCTAACGTAGAAACACCAACTGCCCGCGGAATTAACGGTTTGCTACCAGACGGTGTAGCGGGTTTTAGACGCGAAATCTCACGCATGATATTCTCTGTGAGATTTGGTGTGATTTGGAAGTTTTCTAAAGCCTCTCGTATCATGGGTTCCTCCCTCTTTAAACGTTGCTGCGCCCGGCGCAAACGACTCCGAACCGTATTTGCGGATATTCCTAAAAATTCTCCTATCTCTGCACTCGACATCTCGCCGAAGTAACGTAACGTTACAATTGTGCGTTCACTCTCCTGAAGCTTGGCAAGCAACGCTTTGACGACCTCGCGTTGTGCTTCTACCGCTGTCTGCTCATTTTCCGAAATAACATATCCCGAATAGGTTGCTTTTTCCAACGTTGTACTACTCGTATTTTCCAGCGACTCTGTCCGCAAACGTTTCTTACGCGACCATGCCTTGCAGTGGTTCGTCGCGATCACATAAAGCCAACTCAAAAAACGCTGTGGCTCCTTAAGCATCGCCAATTTCTGGTATGCTTTCAGGAAAGTGTCCTGCGTAATCTCTTCGGCGATGTGGAAATCGCCAATCTTCCGCCACGCCAGCGCGTGCACCGGCTTTTGGTATTTTCTCACAAGCACGGAGAACGCAGTATCATCACCAGCGAGAACGCGTTGAATGAGTTTAGCATCGTCGTTTTTCATCAGTTATCCCATGGGAAAGGAGCATGCATCATTCCGGATTAACACCAGTGACGCGACTTATGGGTCAAACTGGTGCAAAAAAATGAATTTCAGGATTATTGGACGTTTCTTTTCGAGGAGGACCATTAGTATTATATCACATACTAACAGTCTACGTATGTCCTAAGGTGGGAACATGGGAGTATTTAGTCGCAAGTTGTTAGTGGTTAGCAGTCATGGGAAGTGCCATTAATCATCAGCAAAGGAGGCATTAACGGATGGTGTCTATACCTAAGTTAAGGGCGCATACAGGAAAGAGGCGGGATTAGTTGAAGTTTAAGAAAATATTTCGGTAATTCTATATTTCCCCAGGCCCGGTAGGTTCGGTTTTGCGGTGTACTCACCCCGGGGAATGCCCATAAGGCATTCATACCGTTGATTCATGCGATCTGCATTCCTAACCGAACCGGACTTCCTAAAAATTACCGAATTAATATTTTAATCTTCATGAAACCCCGCCAGCGAAGAAGAATTTATGTATCTGTTTTCAATGCGGTTTGTGGGTTTTCACGTCTGCCCATGTTGTGGTGAGTAAGTGGGGTTTCGGTGATACCGGTAGCGTATACGCGGGATCAAACCAGTCGCCACCAAAATTCCGTGAAGTATGTGTCAGCTGGGTCCGAATCCCACTGTTTACATCAAGTTCAAAGATCTGGTTCTCAACATTCGTTCGTTGTGTATAAAGAACTTGTTCACCATTCGGGGATATCTCAGGTGCCCAAACTTCCTCACCGGCTTCATCAACGAGTTGTTGGAGACCAGTGCCATCGCGATTCACAATGAAGATGGTCTGTTTGTCCTTCCATGCGTTGTGCAGTGCTTTTGCATTGTCCAGATCCAGTTCCGGAATGACCGGTAACGGAGCGTTGTTTCCGACAAAGACGAGTTTATCGCCTGTTGCTGACCAGGATGGAGTTCGTTGCCAAGGTAATGCTTTCTTAGGTAAAAGTCGCGCGTACTTTTGTGTGCGGACGTTGGCTAATATAAGCCAGGTGCGCCCGGGTTCAGCCGCACCACAAGCGATTTCTCTGCCATCCGGCGACCATGCTGGATCCGAACCCAACACGAAATATTCGGCATCTTGTTTGCCTAAGGTAGCAATGTAAACACCGCTCGGTCCGTCCTTTCCGTTGAGGTACCAATAAGCAATCTGTTTACCATCGGGTGACCACGTTGGATCTTCTCTACGGGTCTCTGTTTTGGATTTAAAGACGCGTCGGACATTGGTGCCGTCTGAGTTCATGAAATATAAATCTCGCTTACCCCCGCGATCCGAGACAAAAAGAATCTGCTCGCCAGTAGGAGACCAGACGGCACCCAGATCATGTGCGTGATGTCGGGTTAGGTTCACCTTTTCGCTACCATCCGGATTCATGATATAGACTTCGTAGTTGCCATCTCGCGCGGAGGTAAATAGGATTTTCGGCGTTGTCGGGGCTTTTGCGAAAATCGGAGAAACGCTAACATTCAACACCAACAGGATCAATATAGCAAAGATCAACAACTGCATCATTTTCATAGGAGTTTCCCTACTGTTTTTTCACATCTCCCCATGTTGTCGTGAGCAACTCCGGTTGTGGTGAAACGGGCAACGCATACGCCGGATCAAACCAATCCCCGCCAAGATTTCTTCCCGCAACATGTGTCAACTGTGTCTGAATGCCGCTGTTCACATTGATTTTGAAGAGTTGGAAGTGCCCATCAACCTCTTGTGTATAAAGGACCTCATCTCCATTCGGCGATGACGCGGGATACTGCGCGTAGGCACCGGCTTCATCGACGAGTTGTTGGAGATCGGTGCCGTCGCGATTCACAATGTAGATGGTCTCCTTGTTTCTCCATACAGGCGGGAAACGATCTTTCAACGGATCGAAATCTGGTGGCAACGGATGCTTATTCCAAGAAAAGACGAGTTTGTCACGTGTTGCTAACCAAGACGGAAAGTTTTGCCAATCCATTGCTTCCTTGGGTAGCAGGCGTGTCAGTTTTCGTGTGCGGACATCAACAAACGTAACCCGGCGGGCATGTCCAATAGGGACATAGGTGATATAAACGATTTCCGTTCCGTCGGGCGACCATGCCGGAAAAAAGCCTCTCACAACAAGTTCCTCTTTCTGGTCCCCTAAGGTCGCAGTGTAAATAAAAGACGGGCTGCCCAACCCTTCGGCGTATGTATAAGCAATCTGTTTACCATCGGGCGACCACGCCGGTTCGTCTCTATAAGCGTCCTTTTTGAAGACGCGTCGGACATTGTCTCCATCTGGATCCATCAAATATAAATCTCGGATGCCATCACGGTCAGAAACAAAAAGAATCTGCTCACCTGTAGGTGACCAGACGGCATCAACATCCGCGTCTCGATGTTCTGTTAGGTTCACCTGTTCAGAACCGTCTGGGTTCATCATGTAAATCTCCCGATTGCCATCCCGTGAGGATGTAAACAAGATTTTAGGGGTCGCCGGTGCTTTGGCAAAGAGCGGAGAAGCACAAACATTTAGCACTAACAGAATCAATATGACAAAAATTAACAACTGTATCCTTTTCATAGCAGTTCCTTTTATTGTTTTTTCACATCTCCCCACGTAATCGTGAGCAAATGTGGCTGCGGTGAAACGGGCAACGCATACGCCGGATCAAACCAATCCCCACCAAAATTTCGTGAAATGTGCGTCAGCTGCGTCCGAACACCGCTGTTTATATCAAGCTTGAAGATCTGATTCTCAACATTAGTTTGCTGTGTATAAAGAACTTGTTCACCATTTGGCGATATCGCAGGTACCCCAGCCTCTTTACCGGCTTCATCAACGAGTTGTTGGAGACCGGTGCCATCGCGATTCACAATGAAGATGGTCTGTTTGTCCGTCCATGCGTTGTGCAAAGCCCTTGCTTCGTCTATACCCTTTCCCGCGATGACCGGTAAGGGATCTTTGTGGCCAACAAAGACGAGTTTATCGCCTGTTGCCGACCAGGATGGAAAGCGTTGCCAAGGTAATGCTTTCTTGGGTAGCAGTCGTGTGTACTTTCGTGTGCGGACATCGGCTAATATGAGCCAGGCACCTCCGGGATCAGCTGCACCACAAGCGATTTCTCTGCCATCCGGCGACCATGCCGGTGCCGAACCCAACACGAAATATTCCGCATCTTGTTTACCTAAGGTAGCGATGTAAACACCGCTCGGCCCGTCCTTTCCTCTGCGGTACCAGTAGGCAATCCGTTTACCATCGGGTGCCCACGCCGGATCTTCTCTACCGGTCTCTGTTTTGGATTTGAAGACGCGTCGGACATTCGTGCCGTTCAAATTCATCAGATAGAGATCTCGTTTACCCCCGCGATCCGAGACAAAAAGAATCTGTTCGCCTGTTGGGGACCACACAGCATCCTGATCATGTGCGTGATGTCGGGTTAGGTTTACCTTTTCACTACCATCCGGGTTCATGATATAGACTTCATAGTTGCCATCGCGTGCGGAGGTAAACAGTATTTTGGGGGTTGTCGGTGCTTTGGCAAAAAGCGGAAAAGCACAAACATTTAGCACTAACAGAATCAATATGGCAAAAACTAACAACTGTATCGTTTTCATACAAGTTCCTCTACTGTTTTTTGACATCTCCCCATGTCGTTGTTAGCAAGTGCGGTTGCGGAGAAACGGAAAGGAATCCCTCCGGCACCCACTCAATAGAAGGACCGGCCAGCAAGCCTTTTGTCGCTTTAATTGATTTCTCGCGCTCTCCGTTTGCTGTTGTATCTATAATACGGATGACTCCCTTAGCGTAAATCTGATCTACAGGAACTCCGAACCCGACTGGCCTTGTCCCCAAAAAATAGGCAATCCATTTCCCACTCGGTGACCACACAGGTTGAGAGATGATTGTTCCTAAAGCCGACCAGGTGAGTTGGCGCAATTTTTTGCCATTCACGTTAGTGCTGAAAATATTGATTCCGCCTTCAGCATCCCACGCGGTAAAAGCGATCTGTTTACCATCAGGCGACCATGTGCAGCCGCGGGGCGGCACATTCTCTGCGATCTTCTTTGTCTTTCTACCCTCAGCATCCATCACAAAAAGACCGTAAATGAGTTTATCCGGTGCTAACGCATAAGCGATCCATTGGCTGTCTGGCGACCAAGCGGGTCTGCCGCAGTCCCCTCGATTCGTCAATTTCTTCACATTTTCTCCATTGACATCCATTCTGTAGATGCTCATCCACCCCGTACGATCCGAAACGAATGCGATCCATTTCCCGTTGGGGGACCATGCGGGCCATATATCTCTTCTACCATGGAAAGTCAACTGACGGTGTGTATTCGTTTTTATATCCATCACATGAATATCAGGACTTCCAGTTCGGCGCGACCCGTAGGCAAACGAACGTCCATCAGGAGCCCAGGTCAGGTTCCCTGGTTTTCCCGGTGCTGTTATCACTTTTTTGAGTATCTTTCCTTGCGTGTTCATGAGAATGATAGGACACGTTCCATCTTCTCTGGAAATAAAAGAGATGACCTCATCGGAAACCACCTGTCCACTGCTGACGAACAGATTGATACTTAGCAATAACACTACATAAGTTCGGGTACGTTTCATCTTAACAAATTCCTCTTATAATTCAGTATCTACTTGGCGGCATTTTCCGCTTGCTTGAGTCTGCCCCAGAGTGTCGTCTGTTTCTCTACACTTGGCGATACGGAGAGAAACTGTTTTGGTCCCCAACATGTTTCGCCGAGAACGTATTGCGCGTATGTAATTCCTCAAGATTAGTCCTGTTAGTACCTATTCACTGATTGATGCCTTGTGAAATTTCTCATCAAGTGGGATGTGAAATAACCCACGACGTGAGGCAACAACATAAAGTCTGTCGTTATTGATGGCGAGAGAGATAATTTTACCCGGAACATTTGGAGAAACCTGTTCCCACTTGCCACGGCTCCCTAAATGATAGGCACCCGCATTACCAGCACCATAAACCGTGGTACCATCTACAGCGAACATGTCTATAACGGGACTCTGCCCCATTCCATCGGTCAGCACGCGCCAGTGTTCCCCGTTCTGTGAAGCCAAAACACCCGTATCTGTTGCAACATGAACCGTTGATCCCGCAAAAACTATCTCCTTGAAATACGTAAAACGAAGCGGAAGGATTAACGTGATATCTCTCCAACTGTTTCCACCGTCAAATGATTGAAACAACTTACCATCTCGCTTCCCGACGTAGACGGTTTCTCCAGATGCGGCTAACTTGAACCCATAGCCTCGCTGACCCCAAGGGGATTTTTGCGTAAGGTCTATTAATCCAGTATCCGTCCATTCCGGGTCGCCGGGTTTCCACTTGAAAAGCCGCCGGAGGTACTCGACATAGAATGTCTCACCACTGACTGCAAATCCGCCGACCCTTGCAAAGGTAGTCATATTGCGCAATGTTTTCGTCAACTGAGGGTTCTCTTCGAGGTCATCAGGCAAATGGAACTGTTCTGCCGCTGCAAGCGTTTTCCACGACTCGGTGGAAAGCATTTCTTCATCAAAAGCAGGTGTTTTTTCTCTTGGAACGAGGGTATCACCCTCCGCAGATAGACCGAAAATCCGAAAATTTTTCACTTCAGATGCGATGCCATAAAGCTTACCATCTTTAACCGTTAACTTTGAACCATAAGACAACATGAAGTAATCGTCAGTATCAACGGGAATCCTTTTCCACGATTCGCCACCATCGGTTGACTGAACGATGTCTCTGCCGGTATACGCACAGAGTCCGTTGTTGAATGCTACCAAACTCCGAATCCCCGTTCCTATGACACCCGCCATAAATAGATGCCATGAGTCGCCAGCATCCGTTGTGCGATAAACACCGTCTCCGCCAATTGAATAAAAAACCCTTTCATCCGCCGCGACTATTCGTCGGAAATCAAGTGGAGACGGAACAGGGGCAGTGTCCAATTGCGTCCAAGTCCGCCCCGCGTCTGTTGACCGGAATTGTTCAACACCTTGTACGAGGAGCGTCTCACCCGCAACCAAAAGCTTTATACCGGTTAGGACTGTAAAAAAGAGCGGTTTATCCTTAGGCGTTATCTCAGTCCATGATTCCCCCAAGTCTGCTGAGCGAAAAATTCCGCCCTGCACCGAGTTCACATCCACTATTACACCTAATTCCGCTAATTCCGATTTCGTCGATCTCGCCCACATAGACAGATCCGGTCCCATGCCAACATAAAGATTATTCTCAAAGGCTGCTAAGGCATGAATAGCATTGACAGATTCTATCGGCACCTGTTCCCAAATACCTGAGCTGAAACGATAGAAACCGCTGTCTGTGTTAGTAGGAGTCTTGTCTTCAAAGTTCTCAAGAGATTGGGTAGTTTTGGCGGCATCCACCGATAATTCCTGCCAAACACCCGCGTTGAGGCGGTAGAGTCCTTCATCTGTTCCAACAAATACCCTGTTTTCAATCGCAGCAATGCTGTAAATGCGTCTGTTTGTTAATCCTTCACTAAGTAAATTCCACTCGGTGCCGGCATCCGTAGATTGGAAAACGCCTTTATCTCGGAGAGCGAGATACATTGTAATAGGTGTTGGCGAACGGGTGGATTCGGGGGCATCGGTTATTACCAATCCAACAGCACGTCCGCTGGGTCGCGAGCAAAAGACGTGCCACGTCTCGCCATCGTCATTTGAAGCAAAGATTTCATCAATGGAAGCGATATAGAGGGTGTCCCTATATGCTGCCATTGATATGTAGCCCCTATTAATTGATGGATTTGCATTGATGCGCCCCCACGTCGTTTCTCCCGTTGGTAATCTGTAAATACCTGTCTGTGTAGAGGCGTGGAGCGTTCCTTCGGGGGTCGTAAAGATGCCATAGGCGGGTCCCTTTTGAGGTCCAGATACCTGCATCCACTGCGAGGTAGAAAACTTTGCAGCATCCACTCCGACGGTAGCTGCCAGCGGCGTTTCAGAGGTCTGTAAACCATGACTGTTGCTTTTTCCGGGGAACGCAGCTTGTCCAATCTGATTTCGGACATCCGGTTTTGAATCGATATCAAGCGTAACAAGTGTATCAATAATTTCGATAGTCGGTTCAGATTGTGCCTCGAAGCTATACGGTTTCTGAAAGCGCGCAAGGTATTGGTTGCTTGTGCCAAGCAGCACGACGATCAAGACCACGGCTGCACTAAAAGCCGCCCACGGTAGCAACGGTTTGCTAATTGGTGGAGATGTCGTTTCTATCTCTGCGACTTCTCGCATGATATTCTCGCTGAGACGTGCCGAGACCTGTACACCGCCGAGCACCTCCTGAACCAAGCGTTCTTCGTCACGCTGTAGACGTTTTCTTGCCCGCTGGAGCCGACTCGTAATCGTGTGCACCGAGACTCCCAAGAATTTGCCAATCTCCTTGGTCGTCATTTCACTGAGATAGTAAAGTGTCATAACCGTGCGTTCACTATCAGGGAGTTTTTCGAGAAGTTTTTGGACGAGTTCGCGGCGATACTCGGTTGCGTTTATATCCTGATGTTCGGACACATAACGCGTATAAGAGGATTCTTCTATCTCGTTCACAGGTATGGTCTCTAACGATTGTGGGACAGGTTTTTGCTCTCGTAGCCACTTGATGCTGAGTCGATTTGCAATGACATACAGCCATCCGGCGAATAGATTCGGATTCTTGAGCGTCGAAAGTTTTTTATATGCCTGTAGGAAGGTATCTTGTGTAATCTCTTCAGCGTAATGAAAATCACCGATTTTTCGCCAGACGAGCGCGTGGACACTCTTTTGGTACTTTTCGACCAAAGTGTTAAATGCGGTGGTGTCGCCAGACAAGATATCGTCGATTAACTGAGCATCGTTTTCTTGTTTCATGCGGCTATCCTAACGAATGGATTTAATAGCGTTGGTATGCGTTAAAACGTTTAACTGAACAACTCATACAGTATTATATTATAAAAGACGCGATTTTGGGAAGAAAAACGTGCATTGTGCCAAAAAAAATCATGTGCTTACAGAAACGCGTTGTTTTTCCTTGTGGATTGGAATGGCTAACTATCTATGTTGCTTGAGTTTGCCCCAAAGCGTTGTCATTTTTTCTGCGCTTGGTGAAACAGAGAAGAATGGCTCTGGCACCCACGCGGGCGATATATTTGTTGATAGATGTGTTGTGAGTCGAATGGATTCCGCGCGTTCCTCACCTGCAGCATCAACGACATAGAGAAAAGTCTTGTGCTGGACTTCTAAATTATCCGAAACATAAGCGATCCACTTCCCATCTGGAGACCATGCCGGGGCGTACTTCATGAATACACGTCCCCCAGGAACGCGCCCGCCAAGCGTCACACGACGGAGTTTCCCACTCTCTACATCTATAATCGCAATTTTTGGTCCTATCCCAAGTTCCCAAGTGGAAAAGGCAATCTTCTTACTATCAGGAGACCATGCCGCACTGCGTCCCTTCTCCACAGCCGTTGCCAGCCGTCTCGGCTTTCTCCCATCAGCAGATACAATATAGAGGTAAACACGTTTGTGAGGTGGGTCAGGTTGGAGTGTATTGTACGCGATCCATTGTCCATCGGGAGACCAAGCGGGCCCCCAATCGCTCCCACCCTTGGTCAAGTGGCTAAGTTTTTCGCCGTTTATACCCATCTTGTAGATCCGATACTCGCCCCTTCGATCAGAAATAAAAGCGATTTCCGTCCCGTCTGGTGACCATGTCGGGGTCGTGTCATTGGCGGGGAGATCCGTGAGTTGCCAACGTTGTTGGGTGCGCATATCCATGACATAAATATTATAAAAGGCAGCATTTTCATTCGAGGCATAAGCCAAGTAGCGTCCATTCGGAGACCATCTCGCGTGAATCTCATCTGCGGGACCGTCAAGGAGTGCTTGAAGATTACCGCCGTGTCTATCTATCATATAAATATCGTAGTTACCGTTCCTGTTAGTAGAGAAAGAGATATACTCGGAACCTATATCTTGTGCGATAACATCTATTGTCAGTAGGACATGACTCAATAACATCAGCATTACGAATACTGAATACGGACGTTTATTTTCCATTTTAACGATTCCCCTCCAATTTATTATCTTAATGCAGTTCGGATTTAAATTCTATTCCTTTTACCGAGTTATTCAGTTTAAAGAAATTATTGCATTTCACGCCTATTTTTGATACCTGTCGTACATTAAAGACGCGATTTTTTAAGCAGAAACGTGCATAACGGTGAAAAAAAGATGTAAAACTTGAACTTTAGTCAAAATGGAATAAGATTAGTGTTGTATAGATGGGGTTACACTGAGGCGTAGATATCGGGGTTGGTTTTCTAAAAAGATAAGCGTTATCTTGGGGCGGAGTCTACAGAGATTGTTGCGAGAAAGGAGTTAACTTTTCCTTTTCCACTGAATGCATTACCGGTGGCACCTAACTTAAAACGTCCGCCTTTGTCAAAACGGTGCGTGAGCCTCCCCGATTTACCGGGGACGATCCCCGATGCTGCGGTCAGTATAACTTTGGGCATCCCGTCTGTAGCGAGTTCGGTGTCGCTGTCAAACAGGATGAAAGCCCCCGCAGCCTCTGCGCTCCCCATCCAGAGTTCAACAGTGAGGACACCGCCCTCTTTAAACGCTGTCGTATCAATCTCAACAACGGTGTAATCTTGATATTCAGCGTCTGGTGTCCGGAAGACACTCAAAACATCTCGCGAAGGCTCCGCATCGTTGAGTGTAACGATCTGTGTCTGTGCGGTGAGAAATCTTGGCATATATTCGGATTGACTCATGCTTGGGGTAAACCCACTGCCTCTATTAGGTATAGTAGACTTACCGATTTGGGTGCGCACATCCGGTTTCGATGCCAGATTCAGAACAATCGGCGTATCAATGAGTTCTACTGTCATCTCCGATGTGGCATCAAAGTTGTAAGGCTGCTGGAAACGCGTTAGATACGCATTGCTGACACCAAGTGCCAACACCACGAGGGCAAGGGTTGAAGCGGCGATTGCCCACGGAATGAACGGTTTACCACCGGCGGGGACCACGGGTTCAATGCGTGAGATTTCTTGCATGATATTCTCGGTGAGATTCGCCCTGATTTGGAAACCCTCCAGTGCCTCTCGGATCATCGGTTCGGCTTTTTTGAGACGGAGCCGGGCGCGACGGAGCCGACTTTTAATGGTACTCGCCGACACACCTAAAAACCGGCTAATCTCTTCAACCGTCATTTCTCCGAAGTAGTGGAGTGTAACAACGGTACGTTCACTTTCCCGCAGCCGTGCAAGCAATTTATGGGCGATACTGCGCTGTGCTTCTGTCGCAGCCTTTGCCTGCTCTTCGGCAATGTATTGAGAATACGTCATCTTTTCTATCAGCGCGGGGTCGGTTTCCTCCAACGATTGCGTCTGCATCCGTTTCTTTCTAAGCCAGGCGTGGCACTGGCGTGAAGCGATTCTATACAGCCATCCCTCAAACCGATGTGGATCCTTCAGGGTCTCCAGTTTTTTATGGACTTGCAGGAAGGTGTCCTGTGTAACCTCTTCAGCGATGTGGAAATCCCCTATCTTCCGCCATGCAAGCGCGTGGACAGACTTTTGGTATTTTTTTACCAAATTAGCGAAAGCACTTTGGTCGCCTGCAAGGCTTTGTTGGATGAGTTCGACATCATTGTTTGCCATAGATCACCTATAGATAGCAAGCAGTGGTCTTGCTTACCGATCAATTTTCGTTGCTCTTTTCTGGTGTAGGTTTCACAGAAAATTCAGCGAGGAACCCGTTGATTTTGCCTTTCTCACTGAGCCAACTGCCCGTAGCCCCTAACCGAAAAACGTTGCCTTGCTGAAAAGGATACTCGATTGTGCCTTTTGTGCCGGGAGGAACATCCCACGCCGAGGTAAGCGCACCATCAGGTGCCCCTTCTGTCGGAAGCTGAGTATTACCATCATAAAGATCAAACGAACCAGGAGATTCAGCATCACCGACCGAGATGGTAATAGTCAGCACACCTCCATCTTTAAACGCAGTTGTATCAATTTCAACGACGGTATAGTCTTGATAACCCTGTCCGGGTGTCCGGAAAATGCTGAGAACTTCTTGCTCAGGATGCTCACGGGTAAGCACAACGCTCAAACCGTCATTAACAATCGCACCGGACTCGACAGCCGTTCCAAGGAACGTATTCCAATCCATTGATGGCGGTTCCCGGGCAGGTTCAGGCAATCCGGGACGTTTCTCATCTAAGGATTCTTGGAGAAATAAAAGGTAACCTTTTGGTCCGTTGTAGGGAGAAATCCGTTCATTGACAGGGAGTCTGCCCATCACATCAAGATCCGTTGAGATCACTAAAGAATCTGCGGGGGAACGTAACTTCCATCCCTTCATGATTGCCTGTGCTAATGGATGGGTTTGGTCAAACGGTTTGAAGCCTTGCTGGATTCTCGCTGCAATAAAGGCGCGCTTATTGCGGGTACGTCCTAATTCGACATTTGATACCCAAGTATTGATGAAATTTTCGTTCAAGAATTTGATAATACGGTCATCGGAGAGGACACCTGCCCTCAGGCTTTTGCCGCTCCCTCAGCACGACTCGTCAACTAATGGACCATCTATGGAGATCGCATGAATCGGTTTCTGCTGCGCTTCTGCCTGCACCAGTACCTGCTCTGGCGGCACCCAATTAATTCGCTCCGATCTATAGAACTTATGTATCAGTGCGCGTTCGGCTTCCTCTTGGGTGATAGTTTCTGTGAATTTGATGCTCTTCAGCAACTCCTGATTTCCAGCGCGGAGTTCTATTTTCGAGCAAAAACCGGTAGTCGTATGAAAATGGGAGTCGTTTTTATCTTGTTTCCAGTTAACATCGAAATTTATTACGCCTTCAGGAACATACATCTCAAAGAAAGCGACTTTCTCTTTGTTCCGGTCAATGACAAGATGTCCTGTGAACTGCGACGGTGTAAACCACCCATCTTCGAGTTTGAACTCCGCATGGATCCGAAACACAATGTCGGCGTATTGATCGTTGTAAGCGCGCAGGCACGCCCACAAACCGAACGAATCCCCGGCATTGATATGGAGAAAGAAATTAGGATTCGGATGCAGTTGCTTAAACAAGTTTACGATACCTATCATATCTGGTACCCAGAGGTCACCCACCGAAACCGGTTTGTTCGGAAGAAACGCTTGGAAAACCGATGCGGGATGCCGTTTTTCAGGTTCAGCAACTCGCAGATTTGCCAACGCATCCCATTCCACATGGAAATTGGAGCCGGTGTTCTCAATCGGGGCGATGAAACCTGTCACTGAGACTTCTGAAGTATCTGTAAGGTTAAGCGTTATTTTCTTGTTCGCTGCCGAGTGGTTGTCGGCGTTGAGTTGTCCACCCATCACTATTAGAATGAAAAGGGCAACGGTTAGGGCTTTCATTTTCAAAATCTCCTTATGGTTAGCACAAGTTGAAAAAATTGTAGGTATTCACGTGATATTACCGAATGAAATAGTGTGTATGAGAAACTCCATAGATCTGTTATCTTGTACATCTGCGTAGATTATAACATAGACGCTAATCAGCTGAGACGATTTTGTCCAGATTCCAGATGAAAACGGTGCCATCTGAACCTCCACTGACAAGAGCTTTCGCTTTGGCGAGTGCTATTCCCACAAGTGCTTTGTCTTCTAAGAATATCACAGCCCCGATTTCACCTGTGTGTCCTGAGAATGTCTGGATGGATTGCCCAGTTGTAAGATCCCACAACCGAACCGTTTTATCTGAACTCCCACTGGCAAGAAGTTTCGCATCTACTGAAAAGTCTATAGCAGTTATACCGCCTGTATGCCCTGTAAGCGTATGAAGCGGTTTGTTGGTGTCTGCTTTATTCCACAACTCAATTGTCTTGTCCGCGCTTCCAGTGGCGAGGGTTTTTCCATCCGCATAAAGGGTTAGGACGCTAACCGGATCTGCATGTCCACTTACAACACGCCAATGATTACCGCCTCTGAACTCAATAATGCAATCACTCATACTATCTAACGCTCTTGCCTTTGCCACGGGTGCCCCCTTGTATGAACATGCGATTGCTATGAACACAACATTCGTATTTGAAGAAACTCGAGAACTCCAGCGCCCACCATCACGCGCATACCAAGACCGAATTGTGTTGTTTTCGCTACTTGCACTCCAAAACCTTTTACCATCAACAGAGAACGCAACCGTATTCACAGGTGCTGTGTGTTCTTCGCGGGTATTTCTGAGTTTCCCGGTGTCGGCATGCCACAACCGTACCGTCTTGTCCAAACCGCCACTGACGAGACGTTTGCCGTTCGGAGAAAAGGCGACGGCTAACACCGAATCGGTATGTTCGGTAAATACCATCTGTTTTTCATAGGTGCTCGCATCGTAGATATAGATGCTGTTCGCAGCGGCTACAGCGATCCGATTTGTGGATCGAGAATATGCGATGGCGTTTACAGGTCCCTCACCGACATCAATTCGAGCAATTGCACCCATCGGTAAGTCTCCTGCCCATCCGTTTGCGAGAAATACAGCGACGGTCAAAATAGGAATAAAACTTACTAATTTCGTCATTTTCATATTTTTAGTTTCCGTCGTTTTTTACGAACGCAGGTTCTACAGAGATTTTCGCGAGAAATCCGTTGATTTTGCCTTTCTCACTGGCATTGCCGATAGCCCCTAACTTAAAGACTTGACCGCGATCAAAACGGTATTTGATAATTTCCTTTTGATTCGTTGGAATATCCCTTGCAGAAGCGAGGGCATTGTCTGGCATGAGTTTTGTAGTATCTCCAGCAAATAGATCAAATGAACCGGACACTTCGGCTTCCCCGACCCAGACATCAATCGCAAGCACGCCGCCATCTTTAAACGGTGTCGCGTCAATCTCAACGACAGTGTAATTGTGGTAATTGTGAGCGTCGGTATCAGATGCCCGAAAAACGCTAAGGATTTCTTTCTCGGCGTGTTCATCGGTGAGTACAACACTCAAACCGTCATCTTTAATAGCACCCGATTCAACAGCGGTTTCAAGGAGCGTATTCCAATGTGTTGAGGTATCCTCACGAAACCCGGGGAACTTCCCCTCCAAGGCATCTTGAAGAAATAAGAGATACCCTTTTGCACCGTTGTAAGGTGGCGTTCGTTCATTGACCGGCAGTCTACCCATCAGTTCAAGTTTCGGCGAGATCACCAAAGAATCTGCGGGTGAATGTTTCTTCCAGCCTTTCATGATTGCCTGTGCTAATGGGAGCGTCTTGTCAATAAGGTTGAACCCTTGCTGTTGTCTATAGGCTATGCGTTCTGGTTTCTTAGACGTGCGATCTAATTCCGTATTTAATACCCAAGCGTTAATAAAGTTTTCGTTCATGAATTCGATGTTTTTGTCGTCGGAGAGGACACCTGCCCTCAGGCTTTTGCCGCTCCCTCAGCACGACTCATCGGCTAACGGTCCATCTATGGAGATCACATGAATCGGTTTCTGCTGTGCTTGCGCTATCTCCAACACCTGATCGAGTGGCACCCAATTGATTTGTTCGGACTTGTAGAAACGCAATATCAGTGCGCGTTCCGCGGCTGCTTGCGTAATAGATGCTGTGAATTCAACGTTTTCGAGAAGATCTTGCATTCCAGCACGGAGTTCCATTTTCGAGCAAAAACCGGTGCTTGTGACCATAGAGCCTTTATCTCGCTTCCAGTTAACATCAAAGTTTATTACGCCTTTAGGAACATACATCTCAAAGAAAGCGACTTTCTCTTTGTTCCGGTCAATGACAAGATGTCCTGTGAACTGTGACGGTGTAAACCACCCGTCTTTGAGTTTAAATTCTGCATGGATCCGAAACACGATGTCGGCGTATTGATCGTTGTAAGCACGCAGGCATGCCCATAAACCGAAGGAATCGCCGGAATTGATATGGAGAAAGAAATTAGGATTCGGATGCAGTTGCCTGAGCAAGGTAACGACTCTTATCATATCTGGTACCCAGAGGTCACCCACCGAAACCGGTTTGTTCGGAAGAAAAGCTTGGAAAACCGATGCCGGATGTTGTTTTTCGGGTTCAGCAACTCGCAGATTTACCAACGCGTCCCACTGCTTAAAGTTATCAGACAAACTCTCTCCAACCGGGGCGATAAACCCTTTCACTAATATTTCTGATGTATCGTCAAGGTTAAGTGTGATTTTGTTGTTCGCTGCCGAGGGGTTGTCGGCGTTGAGTTGTCCACTTATTACGATTAGAACGAGTAGCGCAACGCTTAAGGTTCTCATTTTCCATCTCCTTGTCGTTTGTACAAGTTATAGTAAAGTCCACAATTAATTGGACCCCCCGCTTGCAAGCGGGAATTTTGTGTTGCTAAAGTGTCCACATATCTTCGAGCTTTACTATAATTGATTTCGTTATGCCGTAGATTCTTCTAAATGTTCAGGTTGAGGGTTGCGAAACTTTCCGAGTCGCCACTCCCTATAGACAAGGAAGCCACCGATCAAACATAAACATCCGTATAGCAAGGATTCTACCAAGGCAACTCCCATTAGGAACTCTGCAGCATTCATATTCCACACGCCGTCGCTGGCTGCCTCACGCGCTATCCATTGTTCCATATAGAAATCAATACCTTGTTCAAAAATCGAATTAAAGATTCCACCGGTAAGAAGTATCGCGCTAATAAGAATCAATCCCTTTGATCTCGTTCGTAAACATATAAACACCAGCAATACTGCAAGACCCAAGTATACCATAAAATTTAGAATGTAAAGAACGTTACTAAGCATTGTCAAAATCTCCTCTATAGTTGTTAGTGTTCATGCAAGAGTAGCTAACAAAATCATTTTTATCAGAAATGTCATAACTCTGTTATTTCGGATGTCTGTGCATGTAGATTATAACATAGACGCTAATCCGTTGAGACGATTTTATTCAGGTCCCAAATAAAAACAGTGCCATCTGAACTTCCAGTGGCAAGTGTTTTGGCTTCAGCAAATCCGATGCCGGCAAGTGTTTTATCTCCTAAGAACGTCACCGCACCGATTTCGCCTGTATGTCCAGTAAGCGTCCGAAGATGCTGTCCGGTGACAACATCCCATAATCGGACCGTCTTATCAAAACTCCCACTTGCAAGGCGTTTACCATTTACTGAGAAGTCCATGGCTGTAATACCCTCGGTATGCCCTGCAAGGATATGAAGCGATTTCTTGGGGTCTGCCATATTCCATAGTTGGATCGTTTTGTCCATACTTCCAGTCGCGAGGGTCTTCTGATCTGCATAGAGGGTTAGTACATTCACTGAATCCGTATGCCCAGATATGATACCTGGATTGTTAACTCCAGAAAGGAAAGCAATACTCGTCCCAAGGTTATCACCACTTTCCAACAAAAACTTAACCAAATCTTTGTGAGCTGATGCCTTATCCAAGGCTCTCGCTGCGGTTTCGCCTCCGGATGGAAATGCTGTTGCAGTGAAAACATCCGCAGGCATGAAACCACCTTTGCTCGCTTTTCCACCGTCAGCCGAAAACCAAGATCGAATTGCCGGGTCTGTGTTGCCACCACTCCAAAACTTTTCACCATTGGCAGAAAAAGCGACAGCATTGATAGGTCCCGTATGTTCCTCGCGGGTCCGCAAAAGTTTACCGGTGTCTGCCTCCCATAAACGCACCGTCTCGTCTGAACCGCCACTCACGAGGCGTTTACCATTTGGGGAGAAGGTAACTGCTAATACCGAATCCGTATGTCCAACAAACACCATCAGTTCCTTATAGGTATTCGCATCATAGATACGGATGTTTTCTGCCGCTGCCACTGCAAGTCGATTTGCGACTCGAGAATATGCGATAGCGTTAACAGATTGCTGTCCAGTATCAATTTGGGCGATAGCACCTACGGGTAAGCCCCCAGCAAACCCATTTGCGAGAAATACAGCAACGGTCAAACTGAGAATAAAACTTATTAATTTCGTCATTTTCATATCCATTTAATTTCCCTCGTTTTTTTCGGACACAGGTTCCACAGAGATCTTTGCGAGAAATCCGTTGATTTTCCCGTTCCCTTTCGCGCTGGCGATAGCCCCTAACTTAAAGATACCACCCCGATCCAAAGGATACTTGATAACTTCTCTCTGATTCGTTGGAATATCCTTTATAGAGGCAAGCGCGTTGTCAGACACGAGTTCTGTCGTGTTACCAACAAACAGGTCAAATGAACCGGCAACCTCAGCATCTCCCACCCAGATATCAATAGTGAGTAAGCCACCATCTTTAAACGCAGTTGTATCAATCTCAACAACAGTGTAATCGGGCTTCCGAAAAACGCTGAGGATCTCCTGCTTAGGATGCTCATTGGTGAGCACAACCTTCAAACCGTCAGCTACAATCGCGCCGGATTCGACAGCATTTTCAAGGAGTGTATCCCAATCTGTTGGTTTCAGTTCCGAGGATTCCTCACCTAAACCGGGGAGTTTTTTATCCAAGGATTCTTGGAGAAATAAAAGATACCCCTCTGCGCCGTTATATGGCGAAATACGTTCATTGACTGGAAGCCTACCCATCAATTCAAATTTTGGTGAGATTACCAAAGAGTCCGCAGGTGAGTGTTGTTTCCACCCTTTCATGATTGCTTGTGCCAAAGCATGCGTCGTGTCAAACGTCTTAGATTCTCGCTCGCGTCTCTTGGCAATCGGATCCTGTAAGCTCGGGACGCGCCCTAATTCAGAATTCGGTATCCATATGTTAATGAAATTCTCATTCAAGAATGCTATAAGTCGGTCATCGGAGAGGACACCTGCCCTCAGGCTTTTGCCGCTCCCTCAGCACGACTCGTCTGCAAGCGGTCCATCTATTGAAAGGGCGTGAACCGGTTTTTGTTGTGTTGGTGCCATCTTCAACGCCTCTTCAAGGGACACCCAGTTAATCTGCTGTGATTTGTAGAAACGCAATATCAGGGCGCGTTCCGCGGCTTCTTGGGTAATAGATTCCGTGAACATGTTGTTTTGCAAAACATCTTGCCTTCCGGCACGGAGTTCTATTTGCGGGCAAAAACCGATGTCAGTAATGCGCCCGCCAAATCTTTTCCAGTTGACATCAAAATTCAAGACCCCTTCAGGAACGTACATCTCGAAAAACACAATTTCCTTTTTGATTCGGTCAACAACAAGATGTCCAGTAAACTGTGACGGTGTAAACCAACCGTTCTCTAAAACGAATTCCGCATGGATGCGAAATACAATGTCAGCGTATTGATCGTTGTAAGCACGCAGGCACGCCCACAAACCGTAAGAATCCCCTGTATTGATGTGCATATTCAGACTTGGATTGGGGTGAAGTTGCTTCAGCAATTCCAACGCTCCTTTTTCCTCGATTTGCCAGAGAGCACCGACCGAAACTGCTTGGTCTGGCAGAAAAGCGTGAAAAACCGATGTCGGATACCGCTTTTCAGGTTCAGCAACCCGTAGGTTTGCCAACTCGTCCCACTCTACATGGTAGTTATATTGTGTGTATTCAATCGGTGCAATAAAGCCTTTTACTAATACCTCTGATGTGCCATCAAGGTTAAGTGTTATTTTGTTATTAGCTGCCGAGTGGTTGTCGGCATTCAGTTGTCCACCTATCATCATTAGAATAATAAGAGCAATGGTTAAGGTTTTCATTTTCAGTCTCCTTAAATGTCGTTCGCGTAGATCCTAATCTTGATATATAGTGACGCGGGCAACAGACAAAACGGTTGCCTAATTTTGTTGGTTTCAGTTTCAGAACACACCATAAGTGTCAATTTAGAAAAAATAACCGTCTTGATCCCCAGGTCCGGTAGGTTCGGTTTTGCGGCGTACTCGCCCAAATGCGATCTGCATTCCCAACCGAACCGGATCCTCCGCGGAACCCTTGATAACTTCAAAACCCTCTTCAGTCCCGTAGGGACGATATGTTTATAGCAGCTGCCCAAAAAGACCTAAGCCCCAGAGGGGCGGCATTTGTAGAGATGCTACTACGAAATAACGAGAAATATCCCTAAATTGACACCTATAGTTTCAGTTTCAGAACACACCTACTTGTTTTTGGTCAGAGCATCCTTTAGAAATGTCAGGTATGTATCGTCAATGACCTCATTCGGTTTTATTAGATCCTCATAAGGTAAATGACTTATCAACTCCAATTGGGGCGATAGTACAAAACTGTTGACAGAACCATCTACGCCCCGCGCGACGGCCGCGTCAAACGTTGTGGAAATCGTGCTTGCGAATCTACTTATGGACTCATCCTTCGTTTCGTTCTGAAGTTCACGCAGATCCCGAATCAGAAGGAATACGTTGACGTAGTGCTTATTGAGCAATTTTACGATTTTTGAATCGGAGAGGACAACTGCCCTCAAAGTTTTACCGCTCGCTCAGCACGATTCGTCGTCAAACACACCCCATGTGAGAACCACATGAATAGGGCGATTCTCCACTTGCGCTTGTGCAACAGCCTCCTTAACGGGGTGCCTCTCAATTTCGGCAGATTTGTAGAAGGCAGCCTTTAATGCCGACTGCGCCACCGCCTCTGTAATAGCAGTCTCCCAGACAATATCACTCTCATCATGCGCGTTTTGTGCGATGAGTTCCATGCGCGGCACGTAAACCATATCCGCACCGCCGAAGGCGTTGAGGTCAACATTGGTATTACGCGGTGGGAGATGAAGCCAAAAATCGCGAATAGTGCCGTTGCTCCGATTAAGTATCAACCGTCCAGTGAATTGTGCGGGTGTAAAATAGGCGCGCGCCTCTTCATCGAGTTGGAATTCAGCATGGATTCTGAAAACAATTTCGGCATAAGTCGGTGAAAGTGCGCGAAGACATGCGAAGGCACCCTCTGACTCCAGACCTACCTTTATCAGAGTTATATGCCGACCAAATATCTCTATGGCACCTTCTCCGCCCGGATTTATGTGCATCTCAGCGGTTGCCCCTGGGTGGAATTGGCGGAGAAACAGAAGGACATCGTTCATATCCAGTTCCCACACGTGTCCAACAGGAGCGGATCCTTTAGGAAAAAAAGCTTTGAAAGCGTCTACGTCATATTCTCGACTGACGTGCGCCGGTACGAGATTCTTAAACAGCGCGACATGCTTCGGTGAATGATCGGGCAAACCGAGCGAAGCATCTGCAATTGGATCCCAATATGCCTGCACCCGCATGGTTTCCTGGGTATCCAATGTTTTTCGCAGATTTATTTTATTTTTGGCACAACTTTGAAGGCTTATGCATAAACCGATAATTGAAGCCACCAAAACTGTAGAAATCAACCAATTTCTTCTCATCTTTTATCTCCTTACAATTAACGTACCTAACGATTGATTCTTTAGGGGATTCTGTTCGCGTTCACGTAGATCTGCGTTTCAATTATAAAGACGCGGGAGATGGACAAAACGGTTGCCTAATTTTGTTAGTTGTCAGTGAAATAGTAATTAGTAATCAGCTGCCAATAGTCGAGATTCTCATCCTTGTCCTCCAGCAATCCATCGAAACAGGAGGAGAAAGATGACGAACTGCTTAGACTTTTTGATCTGGGGACCCTCTTGCCGGGAGTTGTTTATCTGCCATCCGAATCAGCAGATTTGACTTCATACCTCTTTAATTTAAGGATTTTGATGGTGGTTGAATCCTTAGGTTCAAGGATCGGAATAACTTTCAGAAGGATATCCTCCGTTTTCTGGTGAAACTTGACGATTCCGACGTTAGGAGTTACCCACAGCGTCGTAACGGTTTCGCCGGGCGGATTTTCGTCTTGCGGGGGGACTGTTGTTACACCTGTTTCTGTTCGGTATTCAATCTTCAAACAGTCTTCAAAAGTGCCCGCGGGGGTCTCAACTTTTTCCGTCCCTAAGACCTTGCCTGTTTCAACAATAGTGAACTCAACTATGATTTCTTCAGGGTCTTGTGGTGGAAAAGTGGCCATCGTGATTTTGGCTTTTATCTGCGTTGCCTCCCATTTTTCGTTGAAGGCGACAGACGCTGGAAGTGCATAGAACGGGTCCTGTACTTCCGCCTTGATCTGATAGAAAATATTAATATCGGGGCTCATTTGCTTTCCTATTTTGATGAAAGTTTCCATCTCTTTGGTAAAGCGTGCCTTGACTGCTTTCTGTGCCTCCTCTCCGATCAAGAACGTAACCCTCTCTTCGCCAACCTGGTACAAATTCGGGTAGATATGATAATCATAATCTGCCCACTCCTCCAAAGCAGGTTCATAGTTGAAGGCATGATACGTCTCCCCTTCAATTGTTTTTTCTGATACGGCACGGCGTGTTAATTCATTTCCATCCTGATCTTCGTAAACCCAGTAGCTCCCTGGCGCGTGTAAGAAATAGGCATCTTTCCCTTCCTGTGCCGACAGCGTTACACTAAAGCCCAAAATGAGTAATAGGCTAAAAACGACACGAAATCTTTTCAACATGATAGGTTCCTCTCCATTAGTAAAAGTGGTTTGTGATAACTATCCTCAATGAAAGGTTTCGCTATCTCTATATTCTTGATAAGTTGTTGATGATTCGGGGTGTTTCCCTTTCCACACGTTCAGCTTGCGTTATACAGCTGAACGTATGAAGATAAGAAATGCCCCTGAAAGAAACACTCCGAGCAGTAAAATGAGTAGCAGCAGATCCAAGGTCGCAGTGTTAAATGTATCGCTGAAGGCGATCTGATCCTCAAATTTTGGAATCGCCTCACTCGAGAACGGCTTCTGAGACATACCCTCACGGATACCGATAAGATGACGACTTTGTGGGTCTGCACTATCGGTTTCGACGATGAATTGTCGAAATTGTCTTGTGTAATCATGTACGTGTTCTAAATATTGCAAATGCCGGTTAAAGCCAGTACCTGCCATTGATTCAAGGGCGTATTGGACAATCGCTGCCGGTGAAAACCGGGTTACAACTCTTGCCCGCTGTACCTGCGCGATTTGTGCGTCTAAATACTCGCGGTTAAAGCGTTCTCGAACCTCTACATCTCTGTTGACGAGTTCCGCCTTGAGTGCCAATTCTTCCTCACCCTCCGTTTCCCACGCCGCTCTATACTTTTCTGCTTCGGCTCTGGCAGCTTCAGGTGACGTTTCAAAAAGTTTCTGAAGTTCACTTAAGTTTGGAAGGTTAGGGGTCTTTTTTTCTTTGATTGCGTTCAATCGGTCATTATAGTCTGCGTTAATCTGGTCAAGGATTGCTTCTCTTGAAGCACGAAATTGATCAATCGTTTGGACAGGTGGCATCCACTTTGTGGAGAGGGTGCCGAGGGTAGATGGCATAAAAACCACAGCCGCCACCCAAATCAATAAGAGCACAACAAGGCTCATCCGAGGCTCGCGCGTACCAGCGGAAACCATCAGCCCCAACCCGACAAAGATACCCGCATAGCTGGAAGCAATCAACAGGATCAACCCTAAACGTCCCCAGTCGGCTGCGCTCAGTTGTGTCCAACTATCGATCGAAATCACCGCCAGATTCAGCAACACTGCCAAAACAAACGGAATGAGGACGGTTATTAACGTCCCTAAAAATTTACCGATTAACAGAACGGGGCGCGAAATCGGATTCGCAAGACACAATCGCAAGGTCCCTTGTTCTCGCTCCCCAGAAAGCGCATCAAAAGTAAATAGGAGCGGAATGAAGGAAAGCAAATAGGTGATAATAAATACCCAATCTATCTTCGTTGCCTGCGGACGCAGATCTTTTGCGTCTGGGTTCACAGTGCCGTAACTCAACCACCAGTTGCTTTTTAACTTGCCACCTGCACTGCTTTTCGACCAAGACCCCTCGTTGAATATATGTCCCGGCAGATAAGCATTACCGCCGTCGGCGATGAAGGCAAGTGGGGAAGGGCGTTTGTAGAGGTTACCGGGCCCCTTTTCTGCCAGAGAATACAACTCTGTCCGAGATTCCAACTTGTTAAAGGATTTGGTAACGTTCTCAGAATAATTACGGATTTTTTTCGGGTGCGTCCGAAGATGCACCACAGCGTTGGTAATCATTAAGGCGGAAAGCATTACAACCGTTAAAATAAAGCGCAGGCTATTGATGTGGTCAAAGAGTTCACGTTTGATGATATGCCAAATCATTTTTTATGTTCCTTTACCTGATAACCTTTATACTTCAATTTTGATGAAAATCAGAAATGCTACCGTGAACAGAACGAGGTTGATGAGTAGAAGCAGAAACAATTCTGGCAGTGCTCGCGTTGCATTTTCCAAAATATCTACCCGATTAAAGTGAAACTGGGGCAGATCCCACCAGTCTACTGAACCTTTATCGGAGGCGAACCATTGCCGACTCCCAAACGCATCCTTATCGTGAAAATAGTCAATGACCGTAAGCCGGTACCCCTGAACGGTTTGGATAAAATCAAACATACCCTCCAGATCCGTGCCCGCCCACGCAGCAGTTGCGAACGTATACAAACTTGCAGGACTGAGTTTCATCAGGCGTTCATGCCATATTGATTCCCGGAGAGCGGTGCTGTCTAAGGTCTGTTTTCGTGCTAAAGCAATTTGTTCCGCCGAACGGATGTATAAGGCACCCATGGCGGCATGATACTTTTGAACATGTGGCACTAACGGATCTGATTCCGTTCCCAATTTCATATCCATACCATACCGTCTGTTGAGGTGTCCCGCTGACGAGAAACTATTTGACTGCTGGACATCCAGATTAAACTTTCGAGGTTTGCCTTCAAGCGGACTATTGGCTAAGAACCGGCTTTCTTCTCTATCAACCTCTTCCCAAATCTGTTCAATCTGCTGATCTGATGATGATCGTATTGCCCGTGTATCACCAACGGGGGTGATAGCAAACCGACTCCAATTCGGATAGACGAGCACTAAAGTTACCCACAAGAACATACAGAGCATCAGGGATGTAGCAGTGCGGCGCGTTGTGGTAGAAATCAACAGTCCGATCAGATAAAATGCAGACAAGTAGATGGTCGTCGTCAAAACTATCCCACCAATCCGGAGAAAATCTTCTCCATCCAATTGGATTGAACCGACAGTGGATAACAGAATCAGGACCATCAGCAGACTCATCAGCACTGGAAGCAGCAGACAGACCATTGCTCCAATATATTTCGCAAGTAGAATGGTTCCGCGTCTCACAGGGTGAGAAATAACCAGACGCAAGGTGCCGTTTTCCCAATCTCCTGCAATTGCGTCGTAAGCGAAAAGCAGTGCCATCAGGCTCAAAACAACTTGAAAAATAAAGACGAGATCAATCTTTGAAAAGAGGTTGAGAAACGCGTTATCGAGACTTCGCGCCGAGCCATCCGAAATCATCGGGACGAAACCGTGGTAAATGTCAAAAGTGGTGCCAAGCCGCTTATCCAATCCGGCACTAAAAAGACTTAAGGGGTTCGGCGGACGTTCAGTAGACAGTTTTAGCATCGAATAGGTTCTCGCTTCTTGTGCCTTCTCACGATGTGCATTTTCTTGCTGGTTATATTTCGACAACCGACGCTCGTAATCTTCAAGAAGTACGACAGCATTGGCGACAACAAGTAGAAGCGTAATGACAACAGCAGCAAAAAAACGTGCACTCATCAGATGGGCCAGAAGTTCTTGACGGATAAGTGTTCGTAGCATGACATCTCCCTAAAAGTTTGGTGTTTGTCGATTAGAGACACTTCCAAATGAAAAAGAATAGTAGAAACTGCAAAGTTTCGGGTTTATCGGATCCCAATATGCCTGCACCCGCATGGTTTCCTTCGTATCCAATGTTTTTCGCAGATTTATTTTATTTCTGGCACAACTTTGAAGGCTTAGGCATAAGCCGATAATTGAAGCCACCAAAACTGTAGAAATCAACCAATTTCTTTTCATCTTTTATCTCCTTACAATTAACGTACCTAACGATTGATTCTTTAGGGGATTCTGTTCGCATTCACGTAGATCCGCGTTTCAATTATAAAGACGCGGGAGATGGACAAAACGGTTGCCTAATTCTGCAAGTAATTGGAGAAAATGGACAAATTTTGAGAGGTGTCTACATATTTTTCTATTTTATTACTGTTTTTATTTCCGAGTGCCTGTCTTTTTCTCATAGAACTAATTTCACAGTTTTCATAGCAACTCTGAAAATTGATGGATTTTGAAAACGGCTGTAAACCTATACACTGTCTGTGCTATAGGCGATTTTGGCAGGAGGTTGTATGGAAGCTGCTATGAAATTTTACGTGGTTGTTAGAAAAATGGATTGTTGTCTGCTGAAGATCGCGAGCCGAGCTCGCTCCTACAGAGGAGGGTTAATGTTTGAGGGGGCTTCCTGTATCACAGGGATAATATAACTCCGGATGGCTACACCGTCCAAAGTCTCCGTCTCTATCCGAGGCTCGGGGGTTTGCCGATGACCAAACACGATGTAGTATCCATCTGTTACGCCTTCTAACTTGAGATACGCTGCAAGCTGCTTCTTGCCTGACTGATAGCGGCTCTCGCCTCTCCAAATCTTTGTCTCAACGATATATTTTCGCTGATTGTGGGTGATAAGGAGGTCCATTCTGCCGCGCCCGGTTTGCACTTCAATGTGCATCACCCCGCCGACGCGTCTCACAAACTCATCAAGATAGGCGAGCAAGAGGTGTCGTCCGACCGACTCTTGGGGCGTATCTGGAACCTGCAGAATCTTGAACCCCGCCCGCGCGATGAAATCCCGGAAGTTATCAAGTAAAGATGCCATATCAATCCACCCCGCGGGTGTGAGATATTCACGTCCCGCATCGTCCGTGTCTTCAGGGAAATACGCCTGCTCCAGCCCGTTTACGAGTGGTTTGAATACCTGCATAATGCAGTAGAGGTAAATTGGATTGAGAATCTCACACATACCGTCAGTCCCCGCTTTGATAACACCGTAAGTGGCGAGTTCACTGATGATGTCATTGCGTAAGTTGAAGGCTATACCTTCATCACGCGTCATAATTCGCATCAGAAAGTTTTCAAAGCGCGGGTCTTTACGGATATTGGTTGTCAGATGTGTGATATTGACATTACTTTCCTCAAGAAGCTGCGCATGCGCTGTCGTCCAGTGCGCCATTGTAATCGTCGCGGTTTTTGGGATGACCATCTCCTCGGTGAGAATCTGTGCAAATCGGTTGACGAGTACAGGCTGCCCCGCTGTTTGCTTATGAACGGACGCAATCACTTCTGGTGCGAAGGCTTGCCCGACTTCGTCTGTATATTGTCCGAACAATTCTTGCACCTGTTCAAGCGTGAAGCTCGGCAAATGGAATTCATCTTGGATATTGAACGGAGAAATAGATCGGTCGTAGTTGAGTTGTGCGATCCCTTTAACACCAACGATCCCAACACTGTGTGGACATCGGATTTGGTCGGAAAGGTAGATATAGCGAAGCGAACGCAAAAACCCTTTAAGTGCAGCACGAGGGATAGCATCAAACTCGTCAATGGCAAGGACAACCCGCTGCCAATGCGTGCCTTGAGACAGAAACTTCGCAAACTCTTCAAAGAACTCTCTCATTGAAACATGGTCGGTTATCTCTGCGTTTACCAAAAAGCGCGCCAATTCGTCAGAGGGATCCGTCCCGCGTTTTTGAAAAACCCTCTCAATTTCCTTGCAAATCTCCTTATGAAGGGAAGCATAAAAACTGGCTGGATCGTAGTCCTCATACTCCTCAAAATTCAGTTGAATCGGGAAATAGGTTGAATCCTGAATAGCGAGTGCGTCAAGTGCCAAGCGAAAAAAGGTTGTCTTGCCGGTCTGCCGGGGCGCGAACAAGACAATATACCGCCCGTCTTTGATGCGGTCAATGAAATCGGCGGTCTCCTCGGCGCGGGCGACCACATAATGTTTGTCAGGATACACACGCCCCTGGGTTCCAAAACGTCTCATTTTTTCTTTCCCTTGATAGATAGGATGGACGCAATCTTTTTCTTTCCGCTCCGTTTATCTATTTTAGCACAATATCGAATTAACTATCCACTCTAACGTTGAACGGGTACAGAACCATTCAGTTCTCGATTTTTACTTCAATTTTGGACCCCAGGTCCGATAGGTTCCGTTTCCTAACCACACATAAGTTTCAATTTTAGAAAAAATAACGCCTCGGCCCCAGGTCCGGTAGGTTCGGTTTTGCGGTGTACTCACCCCGGGGAATGCCCATAAGGCATTCATACCGTTGATTCATGCGATCTGCATTCCTAACCGAACCGGATTTTACATAGAAACCTTGAAAACTTCAAAAACCTCTCTTTAGTCCTGTAAGGACGGTATGTTTATAGAAAGACGTTGTAAAAAGCGACTCAGCCCTGTAAGGGCGGCATGTATATAACTTTCCCCTTGAATGTTCTCATCAGATATACTATAATTTTAAGAAGTAAAGGCAACGGTGCCCTTGAACATTTAAAACCTATTTTGAGGATAAGGCATGAATAAGAGATCATATAGACGATACCGAAAATCAAGGCGATGGCAGACCAAACGCCGGACGATTTTGAAACGTGCCGGGTATAAATGCCGGAAGTGCGGAAGGAGACATGCAACGCAAGTGCATCACGAAACCTATAAACGTATCGGCAGAGAGCGACTCAGTGACCTGACTGCAGTGTGTGGTGGGTGCCATAAACGGATTCATGGGAAGTAGGGGTGTTCTTTGAGGCTAACAGGAATAACACCCAAAGGAGGGTACTATTATGGAAGAGAGTAGAGAGTTAAGTGATCCTATAGCCCTTTTAATAAGAGCAGAAGGTGCTGGTAGAGGTAGCGGATTTTTTGTCGGGAAAAACCTAATTGCGACGAATATTCATGTTGTCGCAGGGGCGACATCAATTTCCGCAGAACTGGTGGGAACAGAGACCAAATTCGTTGTTGAAGGCAGCACAGCATTTGACCCCAAAAATGATCTCGTCATTCTAAAAATTGCAGGCGAGGGGATACCACTTCCTATCGGTGACAGTGATCTACTCCAGCATGGAGATGCTGTTCAAGTGATAGGCTACCCTCGTGGAAAATACAAGGTTACAGAGGGACCCATACATAGTATTCGCGATAGCGATAAGTGGATTCGGATGAAATGCAAGACTGATGGCGGGAATAGTGGTGCTCCTGTATTAAACGGTAACGGTGAGGTTATTGCGGTTGCAGTCGCCAATGCGGATTATTTTACTTTTGCTGTTCCGGTAACAGCAGTCAAAATGCTGCTCGCCCGGATGCACGAAATAGAACCTTTGATACAATGGCAGAAGAGAGAACAAATACGTGCTTATGTCTGTTTGCGTGAGGGCCAAAATAAACATTCACCTAATCTCTATCCGGAAGCGATAGTTGACTTAGATAAAGCTATCCAACTAAATCCAAATTGTGTCTATTTTTACCAGAGTCGAGGTAACGTAAGGTTTCAGTTGGGAAAATTAAAAACTGATGAAGGTAATTTAGTGGAGGCGCAACAGCACTACCGAGGCACTATTGACGATTATACAAAAGCCATCAAACTGTGTCCAGACTATGTTTCAGTCTACCACAGTCGAGGAGCTGCAAAGTCTATCCTTGGTCAATTTAAGTTTGATGAGGGCAAGGTCAAAGAAGCACAAAATCACTATAGAGACGCTATTGACGATTATACAAAAGGAATTGAATTATGTGCAAATTTGGCTATTGTTTACAACAACCGAGCAGATACAAAGTGGCACTTCGGCAAATCTGAAGATGCAGTGGGAAATATAGAAGCGGCTAAGGATTTATATCAAGCTGCACTAATTGACATTAATACTGCTATTGAATTAGACTCAGATGTCGCATTATTCTACCACACGCGGGGACAGATAAAGGCTGCCCTTGGCGATTATAGCGCGGCAATAGAGAACTATGAGGCAGCCCGCAAAATAGATCCCGATTATACGGATGTATGCGAAGACATAGAGTTAGCGAGAAAGGCTCTTGAACGGGTGAAAAGAGGGCCAACCGAAGATTGAGTGAAGATATTCTATACACATGCCGCCCTTACAGGGCTTGCTTCTATTGATTGCGGGCGTTCTATAAACATGCCGCCCCTCTGGGGCTGAAGTAGTTATCGATGGTCAGCTATCAGAAACTATAGCCTCCTCTGTAGGAGCGAGCTGCGCTAGCGATACCATAATCCTCTTTGGTAGGAGCGAGCTGTGCTCGCGATCTTGTATACCAAACCAATCTTCTGTAGGAGCGAGCTGTGCTCGCGATCCCCTTAATACTTATAGAAATATAAAATGCAACAAACACCTACCCGTGGACACCAACAACTCCGTAAAGGTAGACACCCAATACCCGGCACCTACTATTATCTCACACTCACCACACTTAACAAAAAACCGATCCTCGCAACTTCTAAAACCGCAGACATCATTTTTCAGGCATTTGATTGGCTCGAAACCAATGATCGGCTCAGATGGTTTTGTGTGATTGTGATGCCAGATCATATCCATGCCGTTATCCAACTCGGTAGTAAACAAACATTATCAAGACTCATACAGTCCTTCAAAAGCCACACAGCGAAACAGATTAACGCGTGTTTGGGTCGTAGTGGTTCGATTTGGCAACCTGCTTACCACGATCACGGTATTCGGCGGGATGAATCATTGAATGCTATTATTGAGTATTGTTATCATAACCCGGTGAGAGCAGGATTGGTAAAGGCTGCGCGGGATTATCCATTTTGGCGGTGTAAATTCGAGATGGAATGAGGGAGATCCCGGGTGACCAAAGATCGCGAGCACAGCTCGCTCCTACAGAAGAGGGGTTTGAATTATGGTATGCACCTAAGAAGATCGCGAGCACAGCTCGCTCCTACAGAGGAGGGGTTGGGTTACAATGGTGGCAGCCCGTTAACGATCTCGACGGTTTTGAGGCTGACAGTGATAACGCGGGCGATGAGGTCTACGATATAGCGCGGTTCATTCGCACGGTTGGGGTCGTTGACGATGCCGCTCCGTTTGTCTACCTTGACGCGATACTGATCTACGATCCACTCTAACGCTGAACGTGTGCCTAACCGATAGTCATAGACCTCCAGAGGGATGCCGTCTATCGTGAGGAAATCGTTGTATTTCAACTGCGTCTTGTCTTTGGAGAGTTTCATTTTCTCGACACGCCAATCTATCGGCATATCAGGGGTTTCGATGTATTTGAGTCTGTCGTATTTGGGGACAGATTCGTAATTAACGTGGAGGTCTGCGAGTTGCGCACCGGCGTTGGCAAATCCCCAGAAATCTGCGGCGAAGGGGATATGCGGTAAGTCGCGCTTGAGGTTCATCTCGTATTTCTCACAATATGCAGGATGGTGCAAGAGACCATAGTTATAATGGAAGATGTCCCATTTGGTGATGGTGTCGTCCGCGTAATGGGTCCGGAATTCTGCCAATGCCCAATCGGTGATGTTCTCTTGCCGGTTTGTGCCGTCCTCATCATAGGTATAGAAGGGGAAACATTGGGTTCCGCCATTTGAGGAGTTTGAGAATTTCAACTCAGGGATTCCATTAGCAATATGGCATCTAAAAATATCGTGTCCTATTCCACTTACACAAATCACCAGATTCTCGCTTTCCGTCTCAGGTGTGGGGAAAATGGAAGGAAAGAGGTAGAAACAATTGTTTAGAACGCGATCGAATAACAGGTTAGATTTTGTAAATGGACGGTAAAGGGATGTTCGCACTTTATCTTGGGAATATTCAGCAAGTCTACCGCGTTGCAAATGCTGGCGTAATTCCCGATCCCATTTGATTTTTGTATCATCGTAAACCACGAAATTATTGACATTTTCCCGTTGGTTTTCTCGACGTTTCCATCTATCTACCTCTGTGTTGTAGGTGTCTATCATTCCTTGAATATTCTCAACGAGGGCATTTCGGTTGAAGTTGTAGACCCATGCGTCGCGACCGGTTATAATACCACGACAGTAAGTCTTAAAAATTGCGTCTATTGTGTCAACTTTCGCTGCTTTTGCTTCCTTAGTCCCCATTGGAATGAAAGTATCAAATTCAGCATGGAGTCCTTCGGTAAGCCATGTGTATTGTCTATCAGGTTGAATCACTTCCCACGTGATATTACCTGTGTGTTGCTGTTTAGTCAGAAAGTCAAACTTCTGTTGTTTTTTCCATAGGTCGTCGGTGCGAAAGTAGGAGATACGGGGTCTTTCCGACGAATTCTGTTTGGTTTTGACAAATAGGTTGATGCTCACGCCTACCCGAATTCCGAACACATTTGCATCAGAAACCTTTAATCCCTTCCGCACGTTCCCACCTAAATCCAGAATATAAATAGCGTCAAAATCGTCTGCGAGGTGTTTTCGCATGCCATCAAACGCTATCCCCTCAAGGAATCCGTTATTTGTGACGAAGGTAACAACACCTTCATTGCCAATTCTGTCGGATGCCCACCGAATTGCTTTGACATACGGATCGTAGAGTGAGTTTTTGAGCGTCGCTTTAGAATCTGTAGCATAGGTGTCTGCAATCCGCTTGTCCATCGCCTCGTATTTTCTATTTCTGTTATTGTCACTGTCATTGACCTGCCACGCGTTGTAAGGTGGATTACCGATAACGACGAACATATCTGCTGCTTTCTGTCTCTTGACCCGTTCTGTGTTTTCACGTGTAAAGAGTTCGCCTTGCTCCTGTTCAAGCAATTCAAACGTGTCTGCAAGTGCGATGCCTTCAAAGGGTAGGTACGTCCCTGTGCGTTGGAAGTACTCTTGTTCGATGTTAAGACTGGCGATGTAGTAAGGCAGGAGCATTACCTCGTTGCAATGCAACGCATGCCGATATTTCTCCTCTAACGCTGTGCCTTGGATGTCCTGCATGAGTCGGACGATGAAGTTCCCCGTTCCAACAAATGGATCGATGATATGTACGCCGGTATCCGAGAGCAACCGACCGAACTCGGCTTCGAGAATATGCTCTACACTGTTCACCATGAAATCAACAATCGGTTGTGGTGTGTAGACGATGCCGTGCGTGTCTGCAACATCTTCGGAGAACCCCTGAAAGAATTTCTCGTAGAACGTATTGAGGAAGTGCTGTTTTTGGGTGAAGTCTCGGCAGAGCATCGCGGCTTGCTCAATGGCGACGTAGAACCGGTCTAACGGTTTGAGGAATTCTTCGCGACTGAACGCTTGACGGATGAGTGCGTCAACGACGTTTTCAATCTCACGTGCGATGATATTTCGACGGGTGAAGGCGGAATTATTAAAGACAGTACGGAAGATGCGTTCGGTGAGGATGTGTTGGATGAGCATCTCCTCAACGGCATCTTGTGAGAGGTCCGGGTTAATAGAGGTACGGCAGGTTTCGTAGAAATCGGAGAACGCTTTCTTGAATGCGGTATCGGTTTCGTGGTGTTGTTCAATGAGTTCCTTTAATCTGTTTGCGAGGTCTGGCACGTGTTCTCTGAAATCCGTGACGGCGGTCTGCCAGTTATCCAATGCCGGCGGAACGTAGGCGAACAGATATTGGAGTGCTGCGATTAGGTTTGCCGGTTCAGTGATGTCAATATCGAGGACTTCAGCACCGTTTTGGTAGAGGATGGCGCGCTGTGGTGTTTGGAAGAGGGTGTTGTCGAGTGGGTAGCCTGCGTCCCGTTTCTCTTGTACGGCTTTGGCGAGATTGTCATCTATGTCTTTCGCTTCCCAGTAGCCGAGCGGGAGTCCGTATGCGTCGAGGATTACGCCGTCAATGACGATACGGTTTCCTTTTGGAGCACGCATCGGGTATTGTGGAACGAGCGTAGCGTTTATCTGTTTTGCGCAGGTGTGTAGGAGCGTATCAAACGGTGAACTAACGGCCCCCTCGTGTGTGATGCCTTGTTGTTCGTATTGCTGCAGTGTGGCGTAGTAGTCGCGGATTGCTTTGTGACTGGGTTTAAGATTGAGTTTCGGCATGAGGGTATGATAGCAGGTTTTGGGAGATAGGTCAAGGGTAAATAGGAGATAGCGGGCAGCAGTCAGTAGGAGAGGTTGATGGATATAAACATGCTACGGGGAAACCGGAAAGGGCACCCGAGAATTGGAATGGTTCCGGTTTATGGCGTTTTTTGCTGATACTCGGCGATGATTTTTGCCAATGCTCGCAAGGCATCGTTGACGGATTTTGCATCGGGGAACATTTCGGCTACGTCGTCGTCAAGCCTAATCATGTTTTTGCCTGGCTGATTTAAGTATTACACATTTAAAAAAAGTCAAAATTTCCATAAAATGCCTTACGAAAAATGACAGTAGAAAGGAAAAATTACATCAACTCGACAAAGACTTCGTTTGCAAGGAAAAGCCCGCGAGGCGTAAATCGGAGATGTGTGGCTGTGCGTTCCAACAATCCCAAATCCATCCATTTTTTGAGGATACTCCCAAATGCAGCTTCTATTTCTTCACCGAATCGGTCTTGATAGGTTTCAACGGAGATGCCTTCGCGTTTCCGAAGTGCGAGCATGAGCGTTTCCGCCTTTTCAGCGTCCCCTGTTAGGCGTTCGGTGTCGGCGATGGGTTTGTTGCCTTGCAAGAGTGCTTTGATGTAAGGTGCGATACCCCGAATATTAGAATAACGCACGCCGTTGACGTACCCCGACGCGCCCGCACCGAGTCCGATGCACGGTTGGTTATTCCAATAGACGAGGTTGTGTTTTGCATAATGGTCGGGTCTGGCGAAATTACAGATTTCGTAGTGCGTGTACCCGTGCGCTGTGAGTGTCTCAATCGTGTATTGGAACATATCCGCTTCGGTGTCCTCGGAGGGAAGATGGAGTTCACCGACTTGCCACCATTCGTAGAACGGGGTCGTCTCCTCCATGATGAGATTATAGGCTGAGATGTGATCGGGGTCGAGAGAAATCACTTCGTTTAGAGTATGCTGCCACGCGTCCATCGTCTGGTCAGGGAGTGCGAAGATGAGATCGATGTTGATGTTCTCAAAACCACCTTCGCGGGCGAGGTGATAACTCTGAAGGAATTCGGCGACGGTGTGGATTCTACCTAACTGCTTCAAGGTTTCATCTTGCATCGCTTGTAGCCCGAAGCTGAGTCGGTTCACACCGTTGTCTTGCATGACGCGAAGTTTTTCGGTGTCAACGGTACCGGGATTGCATTCTACGGTGATTTCGGCATCCGGTGTTATTTGGAAATGCTGACGGATGTCGGTAAGCAGTTGCGACAAGGCGTTAGCAGAGAGGATGGAAGGCGTGCCGCCGCCGATGAAAATTGTTTGTAGTAGTTCGGTATCTGGAGCGTATAGTTCCATTTCTGTGCGGAGTGCTGCGAGGTATGCTTTCGCCTGTTCCTTGTGGAAAGTGTACGTATTGAAGGCACAATAGTAGCATTTCGTGGCGCAGAATGGAATATGGATGTAGACAGAAGATGCCATTTTATTTTCTGAATTCCAATCCGATTCGGATGGCTGAACCTGTGTCTGCGTAAGAGAACGCTTCGTTGATGTCGCTGAACTGAAAGGTATCGGAGATGATTTTGTGGAACGGGTACCTGTCGCGTGTGCGCATTAGGAAATCGAGTGCGCGTGGAATGACCCATGGTTCATAGACAATCACGCCGCGAATGGCTTTACTACACCGGACGATGTTACCCGGGTCAATCTCTGTGGGGAATCCGAGGTTGATGTTTCCGATCCAGAGATAGCGCCCGCCCCAACGGAGCATCTCTACACCTTCAGCGAGAACGCGTGGTGAGCCGACGAACTCCGCGACGAGGTCCGCACCGATGCCGCCTGTTTGGTCGAGGACGTATTCGACCCGCGATTTCATGTCAATTTCGTCAACGTTGAGCGTCTCATCTGCCCCGAACTCCTGCGCCAGAACAAGTCGTGCAGGCAACCGATCCAGTACAATAATCTTACCGGCACCCATCTCGCGTGCGACTGCAGTCGCGTAGAGCCCGAGGCCGCCTGCACCTTGGATAACGACGGTGTCACCGAGCGTGATGCCGATCTGGTTCAGTCCGTAGATGACTTCGGACAAGGCGCAGTTGATGGGGGACACCAGCGCGTCTGAGAGCGCGTCGGGGACCTTGAACACCCAGTGTCCCGGTTTCATGTAGTAGTATTCGCCGTAGGCACCGTGGAAGTGTGGTGGCTGCTCGCTGGAGACACCGAGCCAATCTCTGTAGCGGTTCGGACATCCGGGTTTCCCGTTGAGGCACATCCAGCAGTGTTGACACGGCTTGAAATAGGAGTAGGCAATCCGATCGCCTTCAGTAAGCGGTTGCCCCGTGCTATCTGTTGTGATGTTACGTCCCATCGCCTCAATTGTCCCGATCATCTCGTGCCCTAATACTTGGGGGATGCCGCTCTCAATTTTGGGTCCGTGTCCACGCCAGAAATGTAGATCGGAGCCGCAGATATTTGCCATACGGATTCGCACAAGCATATCGTCAGGTGTAACGGATGGAATCGGGTATTCCCGAAATTCCATAGGTGTTTGCGGTTGTGTGAAGATAGCGACTTTTCCGGTTTTCATATCTTTAACTTACCTTGTGGAGGGCTGACGTAGGTTTAGCAAATACGTGCCTTTCAACAATCCGACCCCCATTTCATTACGGGCTACGGGTTTTGGCTATAGAAGAAAGATTTTTCTAATTTACCTTGCGAAGGGCTGACGTGGGTTTAGCAAATACGTGCCTTTCAACAATCCGACCCCCATGATTGATGATGGACTTTTTCCGTAAAAACTAAACAGCAACGACTCGTTAATGATTGTATATTTACGTATAGGCTTCTTAATATTCATCAAAATTGACAACTTTCCAGCGTCCATCAATCTGTTCGGTCTGTATTACAACTTTTCGGGTGTGGGTTGTCGCGCCTCGGATTTCGATAGTGAGTTTGTAGTTGAATAGCACGTGTGTTGTGCTTTCTTCTTGACCGGTTGCTTCGTATTCAATCTTCGGCATTTCCTCAACCTGTTCCCCCGGGACGCGAACTTCACGGACACGCGCGATCTCGTCCTCCAGTTTTTGTGCAGCGAGTCCGTGGCTGAGTTGCAACGCTGCGACTTGGTCGGCACGCTGATAATAGTTATAGATGAAATCTTCACAGACGGCACGCGGGGTATTCCTATTGGAACACGCGAGCATCAAGAAGGTAAAAAGTAAAAGGTATTGTGGTTTCATCTCTTTTTCGCACGAATCATTGCGATGTTGAAGATACGGCGCTCATAGCCGTGCGCGGGACTGTTCACGACTCCGCCTAAAGCCCATAACGCCGAGGAGCTGCCACCGTCGAAGTTGATGGCGTGTTTGATGCCGAGTTCGCTGAAAAATTTCCCCATATCGTAAAGCGTCATCCCCATGCTATACCCGTGCTGTCTGCCGTCAACGGCAATGAGAAAGAGTTTTTCGTCGTTAAACCCTAAGGCACTACGCGGGTGGCGCGAGGCACCGTTACGATGTGCGGATGCGCTGCGGCCTCGGGTTTCTCCAAACCTAACGAGTTCTGGTTCAATCCTACCATCTCGGACAAGCCGTAGATTGCCCCCGACACCTTGTTGAACGTATTGCCACTTTGTTGGGGTAAGCGCGATCTCCAATGTCCCTTTTGTAGATGTTGTAATTTTTTTGGTCCAATTGCGTGCCAAGCGCGATTCTATAGCGATAACGACACCATCAGACGGGATGCGGCTGTTCCCGCGTCGGTTGACCTCGGTAACAATAAACCTGCTTGTGTATTTTCCGGTAATCGGAAGTTCGAGTCGTTTGAGCGTGAACTCGTAGCATCGGCGTGTCAGTGTCCTGTGTCCAAAACGAGGCGTATAGAGGATAATCGGAGCCGATGTGTCACAGATTTGGTTGAGGGCGTCAATCGGAAGTGTATCGCCGTTGCCGTCGTCAATGTGGAGTTGACCGTTGAGCTGTACTCTCTCCAAAAGGAACTCGCCATCAGGGGTGACACCGAAACTCGTTTCGCCCCATGGGGACGGCGGTGAATACCCCCATCTATCGCGTGTTATCGGTATGCTGATGAGTTCACCGTTTTGGATGTGCAGATTAAAAGTCATACCGCCGCGTCCATAGGAGTCCTCTCGGATGCCGAAACTGCCATTAACACCTGCGAGGGGCAGTATCTGCTTTTTCATGAGTCGTCGCGTAGCGTTTGTAATGGTTTCACGTCCCAATATCTGGTTGTTGGCGAGTTCTATATCGAATTGGAGGTTTTCTGTCGTGCGATCCATCTCTGCGATATAGATAGCAGCACCGCCTATCCACCAGTAACGGTGGAGTTGAAATCCTTCTGGCCAACGTTTGCGATCAATCTCATCGCGCCGTATGACAGAATTAGGGAGTGTGTTGCTGTCGCGACTCTTGGCAGCAGTGCTACGAAAAATAGGTTGTTCTAAAGCCCGCAGTGCACCAATTACAAGAATGGAAAGCACGATGAGCGCGCACACCGCAATAAACCGAGTGGGATAAGGTCTGTTTTCTTGTGTCATTTTTTTTTCGTCTTATTATGTTTCTTTTTTGTTCGTTACAGTTTCGTTCTTACGGAACACCGCTCGCTTTTAAGCCGATTCCGGTCAGAATTGACACTACCAGATCGCCAGTGTTTATAATACCTGTTTCCTGAAACTTTTGATATCCTTTGACAACTACAGCCGAAGTCGGTTCGACGTAGATGCCTTTGGCAGAGAGAATTTCCAGTCCTGCTTTTATGTCAGTGTTATCAACGATAGTAAAGGCACCGTTTGTTGTAGCGATAGCATCCAAAATCATCTGTTCTCGGATGGGGCGTTCGGCAGTCGTTCCTTCGGCGAGCGTTTTACCGGTTTGTGCCATTCTGGTGATAGCTGCTGTTTTATTAGCGTAGGCATTGTAAATCGGGCAACAGACATCAGGTTGAACGCCGAGAAGGCGCGGCATGTTTACGATAAGTCCTTGTGCCTGTAGTTCACTGAAACCGATAAAGAGTCCTAAGTAGATGCTCCCGAATCCGACAGGAGAGATAACATGCGTTGGTGCGCGCCACCCAAGCTGCTCCACAATTTCGTAGGCAAGCGTTTTAGTACCTTCCAAGAAGAACGGGTGCCAATTGTGCGAGGCGTAACAGGTGGTCTCGGCTGCGAGTTTCACTGCTTCCGTTGTCGCCATGCGGTTTCCCGGAACCAGTTTTAACTCGGCACCGTAGGCGGCAATTTGTTTGAGTTTCCCTTGTGAGGTAGATTCTGGGCAGTAGATGGTGCACTGGATGCCCGCTCTTGCACTATAAGCGGCTATTGCAGCACCCGCATTGCCCGATGAATCTTCAACGATTTCCTCGACCCCAAGTGCCTTGAGGTGCGTCAGGAGGACGGATGCCCCCCTATCCTTATAGGAACCAGTTGGACAGAGATAGTCCAATTTTACGAAGTGTTCCGGCGTATCCACATCAATCGGGACAAGCGGGGTCATGCCTTCACCGAGCGTAACAACATCTGTATCCACATCAATCGGCAGTGCCTCGCGATACCGCCAGAGTGACATCGCTGCCGGGACCTGTGGGTTGGGACAGATATTTGAATCTGTGGTTAAGTTGAGGGCATTTCCACAATCACATCGGTAGCGTAACGGCGAGACATTATAAGTTTTGCTACATTTGGTGCATTCGTATTGCATTTATTCAAGTTTGTATATTGTGTTTAAGAGGCGAGGTTTCAAATTTCGCCAACGATACACCTGTCAATGTTCGGTTATTTCTATTTTAGAATCAGCATCCGTCTGGTTTGCTGGAAAGAAGGCGTTATCAGTTGGTAGAAGTAAACACCGCTTGCGACAGGTTCACCGAACGCGTTGCGTCCGTCCCAATAGGCGGCGTGCTCTCGACTTTCATAGAAACCTGCCGATTGGTAGCCGAGTGGAAGAGTTCGGATCTGTTTGCCTGTCGCGTCATAGATAGATAAAAACACAGTACCGGCTTCCGCAAGATGATAAGGAATCCATGTTTCAGGATTAAACGGGTTTGGATAGTTCTGAAGCAGACGGTTCTGTTTTGGTGTGCCAATGTCGTCAAGCGTCACGGTCATAACCGCGTTTTCAAGATTGGTGTCGTTCACCGTGAAATTGAATTTTTCTGAGGCGATATTTCCGTTCGTATCGGTGACAATTAATTCCATCGTATCCCCGACTTCTACGACGCTATGGTAGTTAAGATCGGCAGTGGCAGCGGCGAAGTAATTACGGCGCACTCGGGCTTCCATGATGGTGTTGGTCCGATGATTTCGGACTGTGACAAGGTAATCGTTGAACTGTTGGATACCTTCTAAATATCCGCTAACAACGAATGCCCAGGTTTGGGAGGGTATCGTTGTACGCGGTGCTGCAGCGGCTTGCGTCTGATGTGTCCATTCTGTCCCGGTGAAGACGATATCGCGTGCCTCTGGTAGATTGACGATATACCCTTTGGCACCTTCGATGGGAAATCCGTCGTCAGGTGCGTTTAGTGTCCAAGCCAAAAACTTCTGGTTTGCGGCATCAAGCGTAATGACTGTTGTCGCCCCCATCTTGACTGCAAGCGAGCGTGCTGTCATATGGACAGTCGGTTTCAAGGGCACAGACAGCATGTTCAAACCTGCAGAAAGGTGCATGGAGAAGATATTGCCGGAACCCGCTCCGTTTAGTTGTGGGGTTGGTCTACCGACGAATCCCAATCTGCGACCATCTGCTGCGTCATAATAACCGATAATACTTCCATCCTGATTAACATTTCGGACAACAGTGATAACACTGCCTGGGAGCTGCACTTCATAGAGGATACCGCTGGGCAGAAGGATATAGGACCGCAGAATATCATTTGCAGCTTTGGCTCTGAAGCCGATAACACCGAGGTCAGTGATGGTGTTCACAAACAAGAATGCGAGGTCGGGCATTGTTGGGAGATCAATAGTGGTAAAACTGCCGTCGGGGTGACGTATGAACCCGTGAAACATTCCATCGGCATCAATGTAGCTGCCGACGACAGCCCCTGCAGCGTTGACAAAGTCCCCATAGGTGTTAACTGCACCAGGGAATGTAATTGTCAGTTCTCCTGAGAAGGCGTGGGTGACTCCCGCTGCATCAACGATGTTACCACTCAGTGCCCCTGTTTCGTCACTAATACCGTAGATGTGGGTTTCGGCTGCACCGGGGAAATCGTATTGGCGCAGTTCGCCATCTTGCAGGATAACACCGTGGTAAAGTCCATTCATATCTTTGTAGTGCCCAGCAGCGTTCCCGTTATTACCGAGCGCATAGAAATAAGTGCTCTGCGAGCCGGGGAAATCATACGTGCTGAAGACACCGTCTATCAATGTGAAGCCGAGGGTTTTCTCGCCGTCAGGACTCCGGGTGTTCCCTGCATAATCTCCGAAGTCGTTACTTGCAGCCACCTCCAGAAAATCGACACCGGGGACTTCGATGGTCTCAAAGATGTAATCTGCAATCGGTGTTTCGGCTTCGACTTGTGTAACAGTGCCCGCTATGAAGCAAGTGGTTAGGAATATAGACAGAATAAGTGCGATTTTTATGTAATGATGCATAGCTATCCTTTTTTATTGTGTGTTTGGAAACCGTGAGTAAACGGTTTTTGTTGAAATAAGATATTCAAACCGATACCAAAAGGACTTCTCTATGGATATTATAGCACTTTTCTGTGGTATTGACTACTTTTTATTTTTCAGGGATCAGAGCCATTCAATTTTAAGAAATTATTGGATTGGACATCTTTTTTCCAGGATCCGGTGCGAAATCTAGCGAAATCCAGCGAAATCCAGCGAAAATTTCTGGTTTTTTTTAAAAAACATAACGTATATAAAGTATTTTCGCCTGCGAAAAGGACAACATCAAAAACCAAAAACCTACAATTGAATGGCTCTGTTTAAAGGATAAGGAGATTGTCGCTTATAGCGAAGGAGGCAATTCAGCAGGTTGGAATTTACACGTCCGCAGTCCCAAAACAGGTAGGCGCGATTGCAAACCGCACCTACCGGACCTTGGAATCCTAAATTGATGCCCATAGGGAGTGTCACAGTTACACTGATAGCACAACTGTGACACCTATAAGTTCCCCACGGATGGACTCTATTTTATAATGACGAGTCGCCGTGTTTGCTGGAAAGATGGCGTTGTCAACTGGTAAAAGTAGATACCACTGGCAACGCGTTCGCCGAGGGCATTGCGTCCATTCCAATACGCAGCACGTTCGCGACTATTATAGAAGCCTGCGGATTGGAAACCGAGCGGAAGGGTGCGAACCAACTGACCGGTTGTATCATAAATGGAAACCGATACAGCACTATCTTCGGAAAGTTGATAGGGAATCCATGTCTCTGGGTTAAACGGATTCGGGTAGTTCTGCAACAGAAGATTCTGCATCGGTTGACCAATGCTGTCAAACCTGACAGACAAAACGGCGTTCGCAAGGTGCTCAGGTGTCACTTTGAAGGTGAGGGTCTGTGATTCAGCATTTCCACCTGGACCGATGACGCGTAGTTCAACGACGTCTCCAACTTGGACAACGCTCCGTCGCGACAAGTCAGCCGTTGCAGCGGCGAAGTAATCCCCTTCCACCGCGGCAGTTACCGTGCTATTTGTTCTCAGGTTACGGACGATGACTTGATAACCGTCAAACGTGGGTTCACCCGCCAAGCGTCCACTGACAACAAACGCCCATGCTTGCTGCGACGCAGAGGGTGCTGCTGGAACTTGTGTTTCATCTCTCCAAGGTGCCCCGACGAAAGCAAAGTTTCGAGTTTCTGGGACATTGACGATATAGCCTTGTCCACCTTCAATTGCGAAACCGTCATTGGGTGCCTCTGGTGTCCATGCGACGAAACGCTGGTTTGGCACATCAAGCATGATGATGGTTGTCGCACCGGTCATGGCGACAAGGGATTTGGCGTTCATCGGTGTTGGGGGTGCCAATGGCACGGAAAGCATATTCAAACCCTTAGACAGCATGACGGTATAGAAGTTGCCAAAGTGGTTGCTTTCTGTCTCATCAACGGGTCTTGCGATGAACCCGTGTCTGCGTCCGTCCGCTGAGTCATAATGTCCGACGACAGAGCCGTCTTGATTGATATTCCAACCCTCCGTGCTAACGCTGCCGGGAACCTGCAATGGCTTTACCCCAGTCCTGGGTGTACCGACAGATGTGCCCGGGACACTACCCACCAGTTTGAATCGGAAAACGAAAGTCCATGCATCGTTAATACTGCTGAGAAACGCGTATTCAATTTTTTCGGCATTTGGAAAGTCGGTGATGGATGTAAAATTACCATCAGGGGAACGCACATAAGGGAAATAGGCACCTTCAGGATCTACGTAGCTCCCCACGACAACGCCATCTGCGTTGACAAAATCGGCGAATGTTTCGGAAGCTCCGGGAGCCTCAATGATTTCGTCGCCCGTAAAGCCACGGCGAATGCCGGAAATATCTGTAAAATTGCCCGTCAGTGCCCCCGTCGCATCCGAAATACCGTATATCTCCGTTTCGACAGCATTCGGGAAATTGTATTGGCGCAGTTCGCCGTTTTCTAAGATAACGCCATGATATAGACCGTCGCTATCTTGGTAGTGTCCGGCAGCTTGTCCATTATTACCGAGTGCATAGAAATGGGTTTTCTGTGAACCGGGGAAATCATAGGTCATAAAAACGTCATCAATGAGCGTAAAGGCGACTTCCTTTTCGCCATCAGCACTTTTTGTATAACCTGCGTAATCCTCGAAGTCTGAACTCGCCGTCACCGCTAAGAAATCTATACCCGGCACATCAATACTCTCAAAAGTATAAGTGTGAGTGGGCGGTTGCGCGACAAGGGGTGCCTCGTCCGCTATGGGTCTGGCGATAAAGCCGTGTCTGCGTCCATCGGCGGTGTCATAGTAGCCGACGACAGAACCGTCCTGATTGATGTTGTAGCCCTCGGTGCTAACGCTCCCCGGAAACCGCAGTTCCTGTAGTACGCCAAATTTGCCCACATATGTGCGTGGGACATCATCGACAGCTTTGGATCGGGCAACTATCGTGTCCGCGTCACTGATACCGTGGATAAAATAGTATTCCAGTTTTTCTACAGTTGGAAGTTTAATAGATGTAAACTTGCCCTTCAAGGAACGCACATAAGCATGGTATATTCCATCAGTATCTATGTAGCTGCCCACCATACGCCCGCTGGCGTTGACAAAATCAGCGAATGTTTCCGGTGCGCCAGGGAACTCAACGATGATCTCGCCTGAGAAGCCGCGTCGAATACCAGAAGCGTCTATAAAATTACCGGTGAGTGCGCCCGTCGCATCCGAAATACCGTATATCTGTGTTTCAACAGAATCCGGGAAGTTGTATTCCCGCAATTGGCCATTTTCTAAGATGATACCGTGGTAAAGCCCATCGGTATCCTCGTAGTGTCCGGCAGCGTTGCCATTGTTACCGAGCGCAAAGAAATAGGTGTTCTGCGAACCGGGGAAATCGTAGGTCTTCAAAACACCATCAATGAGTGTGAAGGCAATCTCTTTTTCACCATCCGCACTTTTTGTGTAGCCGGCGTACCCCTCAAAGTCGCTACTCGCCGTCACTGCTAAAAAATCTACATCTGGAACGTTGATCGTCTCGAATGTATAGTTGTCACTGACGGATGGACTGCCACCTTGTGCAGCAGCATTCATTAGGAAAAAAGAATTGAAGCATAAGAACAGTGTGAAAGTGAAAAACAGCAAACTATTTTTAATCTGAGTATACAAAATGAAACCTCACTTAAGATATTTTTGATTTAGTAAACAGAGAACATATCGGATACCCTATCCTGCAAGACGGGACTTGCCGTTGAAGTATTGCAAGCTTACGTTCAGCAATACGGTAAAAGCGACGACTGGGTATCTTGGTACATCTACGTGAATTCAACCTAAAAAGCCAAATGTAGATTGGGTTAAGCAGTAAAAACAGGTGAAACCACAATCAATTAATCATATAAATCTATAAAATTATATTATAGAATATATATTAAATAATGCGCTAATACGATTAATTAATTGTACAGATTTTAGACCCATAAGTCAAATTAAATTGAAAAACAGACGAGAGGCAAACCGTTTACTTCATCAGACCAACATAGATTCAAAGATGGTTTTGTCTCTTGTAGGACTTACGCAAATTGAGTTCAAAAGTAATATATTTCACCCAAAAAGTCGATATTTCAGTTATTTAACCCCCTAAATCCCCCTTATCAGGGGGACTTTAAAAGGAAATGCGTAAGTCCTATCTTGATCCGCCTTCTTGATTTCCTTGGATATCTAAGTTTCTAAGGATCAGCGGGTTGTGGCTTATAGCAAGGGAGGGATTTGGCGGGTTGGAATTTATACGTCCACAGACCAAAAAAGGTAGGTGCGGTTTCAAACCGCGCCTACCTTAAACAAAAATCTTTTTTAGGCTTAAAGGGGTGTCATAGTTGCACCGATGGCATAACTGTGACACCTGTAAGTTACCGATTGACGCTACTTTACAATGACGAGCCGCCGTGTTTGTTGGAAAACTGGCGTTGTCAACTGATAAAAATAGATACCACTCGCAACGCGTTCGCCGAGGGCGTTGCGCCCATCCCAATACGCAGCACGTTCGCGACTATTATAGAACCCTGCGGATTGGAAACCGAGCGGAAGGGTGCGAACCAACTGACCGGTTGTATCATAAATAGATACCGATACAGTGCTGTCTTCGGAGAGTTGATACGGAATCCACGTCTCTGGATTAAACGGATTCGGATAGTTCTGCAACAAGAGATTCTGCGTCGGTTTACCAATGTTGTCAAACTTGACAGATAAGACGGCGTTTGATAGGTGCTCAGGGGTCACTTTAAAACTCAGCGTCTGTGATTCAAAGTTTCCATCGGGACCGATGACGCGGACTTCAACTACGTCTCCGACTTGGACGACGCTCCGCCGCGTCAAGTCGGCAGTCGCAGCGGCGAAGTAATCGCCTTGTATCGGGGCGGTAATCGCGTTGTTTGTTCTCAGATTACGGACGATGACGTTGTAGCCGTCAAACGCAAGTTTGCCTTTCAAATGTCCGCTGACAACGAATGCCCAGGCTTCTTGAGCAACCCCCCTGTCCCCCCTTATCAAGGGGGTAATGGCAGGTGCTGCAGGAGCCACAGTTTGATCTGTCCAGGGTGCGCCGACGAAAGCAAAGTTGCGAGTCTGTGGAACATTAACGATATAGCCTTGTCCACCTTCGATTGGGAAACCATCGTCGGGGGCGTTTGGTGTCCAAGCGATGAACCGCTGAGTTGCGGCATCAAGGGTGATGATGGTTGTCGCTCCTGTGAGCGAGATAAGACTCTTAGCCGTCATGGGTGTCCAGGGTGCCAGTGGCACAGAAAGCATGTTCAACCCTTTCGATAACTTGACGGTGTAGGCATTGCTGAAAGCATCGCTCTCTTCCTCGGTACCGAGTCTGGCAATAAATCCGTGTCTGCGCCCATCAGGGGAGTCATAGTGCCCAACGACAGAAGCGTCCTGATTGATATTGTAGCCTTCCGTTCTAACGCTGCCTGGAACTTTCAATTCATGGAGCCCCCCAAGGAATGTGCCGACATAAGTGCGGGTGACTTCACCTACCACTTTGCCTCGGGAAACGGAAATCTTTGTATCGGTGAAACCGTGCACAAAAAAGAATTCATAAGTTTCTTGGGTTGGAGGGGTGAAAGATACATATCTACCATCTGGAGCGCGTAGGTATGGCGTATATGTACCCTCGTCATCTACGTAACTGCCGAACATCCCCCCTAACGCATTGATAAAATCGGCATAAGTTTCCACTGCCCCCGGATACTCAACGATGATGTCCCCTGTGAATCCGCGACGCACGCCGGAAGCATCTGTCCAATTACCCGTCAGATTCCCCGTCGCATCACTGATACCCCATATCTCCGTTTCAACGGAGCCCGGAAAATCGTATTGGCGTAACTCGCCATCTTGTAGGATGATACCGCGGTGACGCCCCTCGCTATCCTCGTAGTGCCCGGCAGCACGCCCATCATTACCGAGGGCATAGAAATAAGTGTTCTGTGAACCCGGAAAATCATACGTCTTAAAAACACCAT